>NZ_JBEZNQ010000007.1:0-172619 GCF_040653315.1 Streptomyces sp. NPDC047981
GCCTGTTCGGCGCGCTCCTTCGCGCGCTGGGCCTGTCGCCGTCGGCGTTCCGCCTCCCGCGCCCGGCGCCGCTCCGCCTCGATCCGCGCATAGGCCGGCGCGACGGTGACGGTGCTGTACTTCGGTGAACCGCTCATGCTTCCCTCCGTGCCTCGGCGCGCAGGACGAACCCCCGAGCCGCGAGTCGTTCCTCAAGCCCCTCCCGGAATCCGGGAGTCGGCGGGACCCCCGCCCAGGACAGTGATCCGTCGCCCTCCATGGAGACCTCGACCCCCGCGCTCACATCGGGCTCGCTCGCCACGTGCGCGTAGCGGTCGGTCAGCGGGATGACGCGCTGGTTGGCCGAGCCGCGCCAGCGCAGTCCGTGCCGCTCGGAGGCCACATAGGGGCCGTCCACGAGCAGATCGAGGCGGCGCAGCAGCGCGAGCCGGTCCGGCCCGCCGCGGCGCAGGGCCTCGTGCCGGAAGCCCGAGTAGGCCATCGCGGTGAACTCCGGCCGCCGGGCCCGGACATGGTCGAGCAGCGAGGCCAGCGCCGCCGCCTGGGAGAAGGGCTCGCCACCGGAGAGGGTGACGCCCTCGATGTCGGGCAACGCGCCCAGCCAGGCGGCGAGTTCGGACACCTGGTGCGTGGTGCCGCCCTCGAAGGGCAACGTCTCCGCCGCCACACAGCCGCGACAGCGCAGCGGGCAGCCCTGCACCCAGATCACGGCCCGGGTTCCCGGCCCGAGGGTGGTGCAGCGGTCGAGTGTGCGTGCCACCGAGAGCGTGGTCACCTCTGTCATCCGGCCTTCCCCTTCCTGCCCTTCCTGCCCGTCGGGTCCGTCGGGTCGGTCGGGTCCGTCGTGTCCGGGTAGCCGTCGGCCCCTCGTTCGGCGAGATCGCACCAGGGACACCAGGGCCGTTCGGCGGTGTGCACATGCAGGGGGTTGCGCCGGCACGTCCGCAGGCGGGCCGGGTCCGCCTCGGCGGCCAGCGCCTCCGCCCAGGCCGAGGCGGCGGGCCGTGCTCCGCCGAACGCGGCCCGGAACAGGGCGGTGATCCGGCGCGGGAGCAGATCGACGGGCGGGGCGGAACGGGGCAGGACCACCGAGGCCCGGTCGAGGAGACGGCAGCGCCGGTGCAGGACGTTGTCGTCGTAGCTCAGGTAGCCGCCGCCGGAGGCGGGATGTCCGGCGAAGGGGTGCAGCCCGCACATCAGCAGCTGGTGGACGAGGACGGCGAGGACGAACTCGTCGGAGGCGCGGTCCGGTGCGGTGCCCGCCGGGGCGCCGATCCGTTCGGGAGCCGTGTGCCCCGGACTGCCCATCCGGCCGGGGAACACCTCGCCGCCGTCGGTGAAGTGCCAGGAGTCGACATCCGCGATGCCGACCCTGCCGAGCGCGTCGACCCAGAGGTTGTCGGGTTTCAGGTCGCCCACCACATAGCCCTCGACATGCATGTCGGCGACGAGACGGGCGAGCGAGAGGGAGGCGGCGAGCGCGGTGGCCCACGTCGCGTCGGGGAACAGCCTCCGACGGGCCTCAGGGGTCAGCAGGTGGGCGAACGGCTGGTGGGCGTGGCGCATGTCGGTCATCACGTAGCCGTCCACGCCGTCGGGACCGGGACCGCCGGCCCGGACCCCCGCCAGTGGCCATGCCACCCGCGTGGGCGTCGCGGACACCAGTCGGACGGCACGAGGCTCGCGGCGCTGCCGTACGAGCCGGGCGATACGGCGCCGGTAGGCGGACGGGTCGGGCGGGAGGGGCACCAGCTTGGCCACCAGGGGGCGCCTGTCGTCCACGCCGTAGACGATGCCTTCGGAGCCGGTGCCGATGGGCTCGGTGAGCCGCCATGTGTGCCCGCTGCCGGACACCACCGTGAGGGCCATCGTCAGCTGCCCTCCGTCAGGGCGCAGACCACGGTCAGGTCGTCGCCGGTCCGAGCGGCATCGGGACCGGAGAGCAGTGCGCGCAAGGGCTCGGCGTCACCGTCGTTGGCGCGGAGCGTCGCGGCGAGCCCGCAGAAGAACCGTTCGGCAGGCAACGGCCCCGCCTTCGGCGGGAGTTCGCGCAGGGACGGGTGGTCCAGGGTGAGCGGTGCGCAGCCGTCGGTGGCGAGGACGACGCCGCTGAGCCGCGGCTCCCACAGCACGAACGACCGCAGGCGCAGGGCGGCCCCCGGCGAGGAGAGGAAGACCGTCTCCGGGGCGCCGGGCGGCGGAGGCGGCAGCACCAGATGGCAGCGCTCGCCGAACGCGAGAGGCGCGGTCGATGCGGAGGAACCGCCGGTCTCCGGGGACTCGTGGACTCCACCGCTCCCCGCGCGCCCGCCGCTCCCCGCGCGTCCTAAGGACCCGTCGGGCCCGTCAGGCCCGCCGAGTCCGCCGAGTCCGTCGGGCCCGTCGAGTCCGGGCGGTCCGGCGGGCCCGGGCTCGTCGGGATCGCGGGTCAGGACCGTGCCGAAGCAGTCGCCGACCGAGAGGAACGCCACCCAGGGCGGCCGCACCACCGCTGCCGCCAGTGTGGCGGCCAGGGCGCCCGGGTCGAGGGGCTCCGACGGAACCGCGAACGGCGACAGGACGCCTTCCACCGACCGCCGGTAGTGCTCGACCACGGTGGCGCCCGCCGCGGCGATCCACGCCGACCAGGTCTCGGGAGCGTCCGCGGCCTCCGGGACGTTCTCGGCCAGGACCCGGCAGGCGGCGTCCACCGCGATGTGCGCGCCGAGCGCGCTGCGCTCCCGGCCGCCCGCGCCGTCGGCGACGGCGAGCACGGCCGCCGTCCCCAGGTCGACCGCCTTGAAGGCGTCCTGGCAGCCCTGTGCGCGGGCCAGATGAGCGGTTCCCTGGACGGACGCGCCGGCCACGATCACCGGACCTTCTCCTCGAGGAGCCGCATGCGCCGCTCCCGCTCCACGCGGTCGGCCACCTGCCCGTGAATCTCGTCGGCGGCCTGCCGTCCGCCGATCACGTCCGAGCTCTGGAACAGCAGATCGAGGATCCGCCCGAAGTCCAGCCCCTCCAGCATCAGGGCGCCCTTGGGCGTCAGGGCGCGCAGCAGCTCCAGATCCGCGCCGCTCACGCCGATCGCCTGGAGCACGCATTCGCCCCGCTCCTCGCCGAGGCGTACCTTCGCCGCCGTACCGGCGAGGGCGGCAAGGCCCATCGCCTCCCCGTTCGCGTCGCTGGGTGCACCGTCCGTCAGCACCCACAGGAACGGCCTGCGCACCTGCACCTGTTGTTCCTGCAGGGCCAGGTAGCGCGCGCGGGCCAGGTCGAGCGCCGTCTCGACGGCCTCGGTCATCCGAGTGAGGCCGGAGGCACTGAGCCGGGGCGGGCGCATCCGGTCCACCGGTACGAAGAGCCGGTCCGGGGCGGCCTCCTCCACCGGTACCAGCCTGTCCTGGCCCGGATCGAAGACCCTGACCCGGGAGTCGAAGGTGATGAGGCAGACCTCCACCCGCGCGCGGAGCCTCGGCTCCGCCCGCACTCCGTCGAACCAGTCGGCCAGCGCCACGCTGAGCTCGTCGATCCGGGGGTTCTCGGCCGGACGCCCCATGGAGGCCGAGGTGTCGAGCAGCAGTACCACGGGCTGCCGCTCGTCGTACCCCTGTGCCAGCCCGAAGCCGTACTCACTCATTCCCGGCCGCCCCGTCCTCGTCCGTCCGATCCACCGCCCGTGCGAGGAGCCGGCGCCGCCCGGCGTCGTAGCGCACGACGACCTCCGTCCCCGGGATCATTTCCGGAGGGTCCGTGAGCATGCGCATCAGCACCCCGTCGACCAGGACGTACGCGTCGGGAGCGGGCCAGGTGACGATCCGCCCCGGCGCGCCATGGCCCCACCGCTCCATCCCGCCCGTCATGCGTCCACGCCAGATGACGTCACGTCAACTCGCGCTGTGACAACGGAGATTACCCCCATGAAGATCCCCCTCGCTTCCCCTGCGTCGCGCACCCGTGCGCCGCCTCGCGCTCCGGCGCGCCCTTCCATTGCACCGGGTCAGCCGGTCGGCCTCCGGGCGTGCGCCGGGCGAATTCCGGCCGGGATGCGCTCCACCAGGGCCGCCGCCTCCGGCGTACGCACCACGAAGTGCACGTCCCAGCTCGCCCCGCGCGCCAACTCCGCTTCCACCGCTGCCCATACGGCGCGAAGACTGACCTCGTACGACAGGCCGCCCCGGCCGGAGCCGAGCAGCGGGAAGCACACCGAACGCAGCGGTGGTGTGTGGTCCTCGTGCTCCTCGGCGAGCACCGCCAGGGCCCGGGACACCGCCCGGGTGACGTCGGCGGGCAGCACGTCGTAGTCGTTGGTCCCGGCCCGGGGCACGGCGATCGCCGCGTGGTAGACCCGCCGGATGCCCTGGCCGGTCAGCGCCCCCGCCCCGGTGGCCGCCACCGTGCCCGGCCGCACCGCCCGTCCGGACGTGCCGTGCTGCTCGGCCCACCGGCGCAGCTCCGCGGGGAGCGGGTCCGCCAGTACGTCCCCGGTCACGCCGAGCACGGCGGCCGCCCGCCGTAGCGACGCGGCGACGGAGGATTTGTACACCTCGGGCAGCGCGAGGTAGACGTTGGACGGGGAGACGACCACGTCCACGTCACGCAGCAGGTCGACGGGGTGCACGTGCAGGGTGACACGGACGGGCCGGCCCCCGGCCCGGATCTCCACGACCCGATGCGTGCCCGCCCCGTCCTCGTCCTCGGCTGCCGCGCCCGAACTCCGCCCGGCCGTCTCGGCCGTCAGTCGCACGATGTGCTCGGCGACCTGCTCGAGGACCATGACCTCCTGATCCTTGCGGAACCGCTCGACGCTCACCCCGTAGACCGAGGCGGCCCTGACGCGCCGGGACGACGCCGGCCAGTCCCTGGTCCCCTGCGCGATCCCCAGGGTGTACTCGGCGGCCGTACGCAGAGTCCCCGCGTCCAGGCGCGCCACCGCGCTCCGCAGCAGCGCCTCCACCGCCGCGCCGGGTGTCCCGGCCGCGGCGGGGACCACCGCCGCGGCCGCCGCCTCCAGGGCGGGCAGCGCACGGCCCCGCAACCTGATCAGTCCGGCGCGCCTGACCTCCTTCAACTCGGCGAGCATTGCGACGTCGTCGGGGAGCGGTAATGCCATGCGTCCACGATGGCATCCCCTGTCACAGGCGGACAAGCCGCTTCCACGATGCTCGGGCCGGCGTCATCGCAAGGGCTTCGACACCTCCGCCGCCAGCGGGTCGAGCAGTCGGTTCACCTCCTCGATGCCCTCCGGGGAGCCGAGGTCCGCGAATCCTCGCTCCGGGACCACCTCCAGCGCCCCGCAGTGGCAGCCGGCGAAGCGGTCGTGGAAGAGCACGTAGGAGTTCTCGGGACGGTTCCGGCGCGACTGCCACACCAGCCCCATCGCTTCGGGTGCCTGCGCCCGGATCTCACTCGCCCATCGCCGCGCCTTCGCGTAGCTGCGCTCGTCGTCCAGGAGGTCGGCGGTCCGGCGGACGGCCGCCAGGTCCTTCTCCTCGATCAGCGAGACCACCGTCAGCTCGCACGTCGTCCGCAGCACGCTGAGCGACCGGCCATGGGCGGCCGCGTAGGGGATCGTCCGCTTCGTGCCGTTCCACGCCACGGAACGGAGCATGCTCTCGGCGACGGCCGTCAGCGCGCTGTCGGCCACGTACAGGCTGTGGTACGGATCCAGGGGCGTGCCCTCGAAGCGTCCGCCGTCGAAGTGGATGTCGGCGAGGAGCGGGTTGAACTGGTGGGGCCGGTACTTCGACTTGTGCACCCGCCACAGCTCCGTGCCTGCCGGGATCACCTTGAAATTCGGGCGCAGTTCCTCGCCGGTCATGGGGAAGAACGTGATCGGGCGCTGCTGGAAGCTCATCACTCACCCTCCACGAGGGTGGTGGCCGCGCCCACCAGCTCGTGATCGGGCAGCCGGCCCAGGAGCGACGCGGGAGCCGCGCCGAGCCAGCTGTTGCCGCCGAGCCACCAGGACGCGGCGCCCCGGGGGTCGATGTCCGCCAGGAGCAGCCGGTTGACCGTGAGGACGACCGGGTGCGGGGTGCCGCCGCCCACGGGGAACTGGAACTCCAGATAGCGGTCGCCACGCGGTGGGTCCGGCAGCCTGATCAGTTCGGGTGGCGGCGCGCCACCGCAGCGCGCCGTGGCCTCGGCCGTCGACAGGGCCGGCTCCCGGAGCAACGGGTCGGGCGCGCGCTCCTCTGCGGGCGTCGGGTCCGACGACGTCGGGGCGGGCGTCGTGCCGGGCGTCGTGCCGGGCGTCGTGCCGGGCGTACGGTCGGGTGCCGGGTCCGGCTGCGGGGCCGTCGAGGCCGCGGCCAGCAGGTCCACCAGCGTCAGCGCCTCCGTCACGGTCGCGGGACCGGGGGGCGCGGCAACCAGGCGTACGCCGTCGAGGGCGGCACGTACCGGATGGTCGAACGGCAGCGGCCGCAGGGCGAGTCTGACCCCCTGGAGGGCCCTGCGGACCGCCATGATCTCGTCCGGCGGCGCGGCGGCGAGTGCGCGCAGCCGGGTGAGCAGCAGCGCGTGCTGTTCGTCGTCGAGCGCCGCACGAATGGACTCCCGGTGCTCGCCGATCAGGGCGAGCAACGGCTCCGCGGACGGTCCGCGGCCCTCCTCGTTCATGGTGTCCCTTCCGCTGTGTTCGTGAGGCTCGCCCCGGGGTGTCCCTGATGGATGAAGGCGGCCCAGTGCGAGGTCCGTTCCAGTCCCGGCCGTTGCGACTCCCGGAGCAACTCGCCGTGCAGCGAGCCCGGGTTGCGACGGTGCGGGTCGAGCATCCACAGCTGCGCGGCCCTCAGGGCGTCCACGGGGCTCAGCCCGTCGACCGCCAGGTAGTGGTGGAACACGGCCATCAGCAGCGCCGAAGCGCCGTCCGGGGCCAGCCACCGGGAGCCCACGACGTCCCGCGCTCCGGCCGCGACGAACGCCGTGGTGAGGGTCAGCGCCTCGTCGTGGTCCCGCTTGCTCAGATCGGTCTGACAGGCGCTCAGGACGACCAAAGGGCCATCTGCGGAGCCCTGTTGGCCCTCGTGGTCGAGCAGGCGCGTCACCGTCAGCGGAGCCGGTGTGCCCTGCACGTCGGCCGCCAGGTCCAGGGCGGAGACCGTGGGGCGGATGCCGGCCTTTCCGTGCGAGACCACGTGCAGCAGGGAGGTGTCGTCGGCGAGGAAGCCCAGGACGGCTTCGGGGGTGGCGGGCGGCAGCTCGCCGAGCTCCGCCTCGTAGAGCGCTCCGCACACCCGGGCATCCGGGTAGTGGGCGTCCCGCAGGGCGGTGACCTCGGTGTCGGCGAAGTGCAGGCTCATCGTCGGGTCGGCCACGAGGACGGGGGCGGCGGCCGGGTCCCGCGGTGTGCGTCCCACCGTCCGCAGGAACTGGCTCCCGGAGGCCGCGTGACTGATGACCGCGGCCTGGCAGAGCCGGTCGTGCGGGGCGTCGGCGGGGAAGCGCGCGGCGTGCCACGGGACGATGCCCAGGCGCCCGCAGGGGACCAGGACGACGCGGAGCGGCCGGTCCTCCCAGGCGTCGTCCTCCGCCTCCAGCCGCTTCTCGATGCCGGCGAGGACCGGGCCGAGCGCCTGGAACGCCCAGCCGCACAGCTCCTCCAGGGCCTCCTCCCAGGGCTGGGTGAGAGAGGCGTCGTCCGGGGCGAGGTCACGCGCCGCGGCCGCCTCCACGTACCGCGCCAGCGGGCCGTCCTCGCCGTCGGAGAGCAGGGGCAGGGCGCCCGCCCCGGCCCCGAGCCGCGGCCCCACCGCGATCACCAGGCCCGGGCCCTGGTGGTCGCCCGCCACCAGATAGAGCAGGACGTCCGCACCCGCCTCGGCCAGCCCGTCCGCGAGTTCACCGAGTGTGGGCGTCCCCAGCAGGCCGCCCTCCTGCCGGTAGCCGAGGGCGTCGAGGGCCTGTCGGCGCAAGGTGCTGGGCAGAAGTCCCGGAACCTCTCCCGCGTCCCCCGTGGCTTCGCGCCCGCCGGCCGCCTCCCGCCAGGCCCGCGCGAGATCCTGGTATCCGGCGGCGTCCAGGCGCTCGGGCACCGCCGACGAGACGGCCGCGCCCTGGAGGACCAGGGCGCGGCCCAGCTCCAGGGCGGCCACGGCCTTGTGCAGATCGCCGTACGAGGCCGCCATCCGCGCCGCCTGTACGCCGCGGCTCGCCCCGGTACGAGCGGCCAGCAGTCCGTGCTCGGCGCCCGCCTGGAGGACGACGTCGGCGGCGAGCGCCGACAGCGCCTCCTCGGCGGCGTCCAGGCAGCCGTGGTCGGCCTGGTCGGGGGAGTCATGGGCGAGGCGGTTGCGCAGGTGGTACGACTCGGCGAGGTGCCACAGCGCGTCGGCGGCGACGCGCGGCGCCCTGCCCTCCCGTACGCCCACCCGGAGCCGTTCGAGTTCCTCGATCCGGGCGTCGAGGACCGCCGGGTCGCCGTCGCGGTCGAAGCGTACGCCGAGCGAGAGCGCCGAGGAGTAGAGGTCGTCCGTCGAGGCGTCCGCGGGAAGTGGAACGTGGTCGGGGACGGCGGTCCGCTGTCCGGTGAGGACGTCGTGGAGCAGGCGGACGTCCTGCACGCGCGGTGGAGCCGTCGACTCGGAGAACGGCAGGTCGCTCTCCTCGACGAGGATCGAGGCCCGCTCCATGTACGGCAGGGACCGTGCCAGCAGATCCTTGTCCCGGGTCACCATGCCGAGCGATGCGAGGACAGCGCCTCGTACGGCGTCGACGGCGAATCGGAGCGGATCGCCCTCAGGGGCCGCGGTGTCCAGGGCCTCGACCTCGGCCAGGAGGCCCTGGAGCGTGTCGACGTCCTCCGCCTCCCTCGCCGCCGTGGCCCGGAAGCAGAGGTCCATCGCGCGGCCCACGACAGCTGGGTCGCCCACGCCCGGGGGCAGCGAACCGCGGATGTTCTCCAGGTGTCCGATGATCGTCTTCATATGGGCGTGGCCCGCTGCCGTGTCCTGGTAGGTGCCGCCGACACTCGGGCTGATGGAGAGCAGGATCGCCCGCAGGCTCTCCAGCGCGGCCGTCGACCTCACGCCCTCCGGAAGCGTCAGGTCCTGCGCCGAACGCAACCTGCCGAGAAGCGTGTTGAGCGCCTCGGGATCACCGCTGCGCAGCAGGGAGTCGAGCCCGTCGCTGGTCGCGTTGACGGCGTCCAGGGCGGTGACCATGTCCCGCAACGCCTCGGGGGTGAGCGGGGGCCGCGGCACGGGCCCGGTCGCCGGCCGCGGTTCGGGCGCGGGTGGCGGTTCCGTCGGTCCTGGCGTGGGTCCGGGTGCGGGTGGCGGTTCCGTCGGTGCTTGTGCCGGTTCGGGTGCGGGTGCCGCTTCCGACCCCGGTTCCAGATCGCTATCGAGGGCGGGCCTCGGCGGCGACGACCTCAGTCCGGTACGGGGCTTCGGCGACGGCTCCGGACCCGGATCCCGCTCCCACACGGGCCCTGAGTACGGCGCCGTCGGCGGCGGGCCGGGGGACGTCATCGCCCCGAACATCTGGTCCATCATCTGGCGCATCTGATCCGCGAAGGGACCCCCGGCCGGCATCATGCCGGCCATCAGGTCCGACAGGCCCTGCGGGGACGGGGCGACGAGAAGCCCCTGGGCCTGGCGCATCGCTCCGAGCAGCTCGGGCGGCAGCGGCAGTTCGGCCGCCTCGTCCATCAGCGTGCCCAACTCCGAGGCCACGGACATCATTCCGGCGGGTCCGACCCGCTGGATCCAGTCGAGGAAGCGGGAGAGGTCGGGCGCCGCCCCGGCGATGCCCGCCTGCGACTGGATCGGGGAGATGTGGGTGATCAGGAACAGTGCCGCCCACCGTCGGTCCTCCTCGGTCACGAGGGCTCCGAGCGGTGTCGTTCCGTCCCGTGCCTCCCGCAGCAGCCGTTCGGCGCGCTCCCTGTCCGCCGCCGAGCCACCCCCGTTCGTGTGCCGCAGGGTCATCGCGCCCGCGAGCCAGACGGTGGCCGAGCCGCGCAGGGCCTCGTCGTGGTCCAACAGGGCGACGAGCTGCTCCAGTTCGGCGACCGAGGCGTCGGGTGACCGTGGTGAGGGCGAGCCGCCACCCAAGGCGGGGAGCTGTGCTCTCACCCGCTCGACGGCATCCGACACCCAGGCGCGCAGTCCCTGAACGCCACCGCTCTCCTCGCGACTCACCGACAACCCCCACCCTCCCGGGCCGCTGAGCGGCCCGGCACCCGCTCTCGCCGGCCTCAGTGGCCCTCAACAGCTTCTGGATCAATCCCACTATGCCGATCCGGAGCGGATGCCGCTCCGACTTCCCCCGCTTCTCCTCCTTCTCCTCGCCGGCGCCCCTCCTCCGCTCCGGGCACCCCCAGATCGGCCCGCATCTCCCGCCGCATCTCGCGGAGTTGGGTCCACAGGGCCTCGACGGCCCGGTGTGCCGCAGCCGACGAGTCGCCGGGCCGCGGCAGCCCGTCGTCCAGGCGTCGGACCATGCCGTAGACCGCGCCGAGACCATGGCTGACGACACCGGCGTGGTCGAGCACCCGGTCCGGAAGCCGCATCTGGGCCTCCGCGTAGACCTGCCGATGGCGGTCGCGCGCGGCCGTGAGCCGCTTGCGTACCGAGGGCAGCTCGGCCTCCCGCTCCAGCGCGTACACCAGGTCGGTGAGCGCCGCCAGATAGTGCCGACCGGAGGTGTTGAGCGCCACGTAGCACGACCACAGCTCCCGCGCCTCGGCGCGCCGGTCCCAGGCCTCGCCGACCCGTTCCAGCTCGCGCTGCCGACTGCGGTCGGCCGCCCGCTGGGTCAACAGCGCGGACATCAGCGTCCCGGCGACGCCGACGACAGCCACCAGCAGAGCGGTCAGCACGCCGATGTCCACGCTGTCTCCCTCCTCGTTCCCCCGTGCTGCCAGCGAAGCACCGACGGGTGCGCCGGGTGAAGGGTGGAACCGGAGATCGCCCGCCCTTCGCCCTGTTGCCGACCACCGGGGCGGGGAACGGTGGAGCAGTGTGGGCGGTACGGGGGCGCGCAGGTCGAATTCCGGGCAATGAACGGGAGTTGACCGGTCGGCGGGTGCTGCGCAGGGCGTGCTGTGGTCATCATGGGCCGCGGTACGACGGGACGGGTTCCACCGTGACGGACGGGGGCGTGGAGGCATGGCGGGAGACGAGGACAGCGGCGGTGTCCGGGCCCTGCGGGCCTGGGCGGTCGACGCGAGCGAGCGGGGGGCTCGGCTGATCAGCCTGGGGGAGGAGGGGGGCTCGGTCCCGGCGGAGGAGTTCGAGGGCGTGATCGTCGAACTCCACCAGCTGCGGGGCCTCCTGGACCACGACCGGTTCCTGCTCGGCAAGATCACGCTCGTCCTGGGCGGCCTGCACGCCGTGCGGCACGCCACGGGGCACGGTGGGCCGGACGACCAGGCTGAGGCCCGGCGTCTGCTGGACGAGGCGCGGGACGCGACCACGGCCGCCGGCGAGCGGACGACGGAGGAGGACCGGCAGTGGGCGGCGATGTTCCTGCTGATGGCCGAGGGGCCGGCGGGGGCGGGCCGCCGCGCCGGCCCGCAGGGAGACGTCTGGCAGCTGCTCGACCACCTGATGCGGCCGGGAGCGCCGGCGGAGGCCGGGGCCGAGGCGGCGAGGATCGCGGGACTGGCCGCCGAGATCCAGCGGCTGCCGGTGCCGGAGGAGCTGCGGGACCAGCTGGGGCGCATGCAGGACGCCCTGGCGTACATGGCGGGGAGCGACTTCTCCGACCCCGAGGAGCTCCTCGCCACGCTGCCGCCCGACTTCCCGATGGGGGACCAACTGCGGACTCTGCTGGGCCTGCTGCAATCCGGTCCTGGCCCCGTCCCGGGCCCCGGTACCCGCGTCCCGGATCCGGAGGCGCGACCGGCTTTCGCTCCGCGGCCCGACGCCGAGCCGACGGCATCCGTCGCCCCCGAGGCCGACGACGCAACCGAGACCGCTGTCCTCGGCGCGTGGCTCACCTCCTTGATGGGACTGCAGGAAGCCATGCGCACCGGTGATCCCAGGGACCTCGAACGGCTGCTCCAGAGGCTGGGCGCGCAGCTCGACAGCCTGCCGGCCGGGCATGAACGGGCCTCCGAGGTCGAGAGCCTCATGCGCATGGTTCTCCAGCTGGCGGGGCCCTTGGGAGGCAGCCGGGCCGACAGCGGAGAGGCGCGCCACCACACGGCCGCGATCGGTGAGCACTTCGCGAGATGGGCGGCGGACGACGCCGGGACGGAGCACCTCACGGTCGCGGTCCGAGCCGGCGAGCTGTTCAGCCGACTTCAGGCTGAGGAGGAGGCGGGGAACGACGAGGAGCACCTGCGGCTGGTGGGCGAACTGGACGCGTTCGAGCGCGCCACGCCCCCCGACCACCCTTTCCGCTGGCTGGTGCTGCTCGTCCACGGGGCCGGCGTCAGGTCGCTCGGAGAGCGCACCGGGGACACCGGGATGATCGTGCGCGGTCTGGCCCAGCAGGAGGCGGCCATCGAGGCCGCGCTCGCGGCGGACGTCGGGCTTTCCGCGGATCATTTCTTCAGCCTCCGTGAAGCGTTCCAAGCCTCGCGCGCCGTGCTCCTGGAGGATCCGGAGCTGATGCCCGACCCGGTGTCGCCCGGTCCGAACGCATCGACGGGCACGCGGTACGCCGCCGCGCTCACGGCGACCCTCCGGCACTCCACCACTCGGGACCCGGCCGATCTGGAGGCTGCGATCACGGGACTGGAACAGGTCCGCGAGGACATCCGGCGGGGCGGGTCGCCGCAGCTCGGCTTTCCCGCGCTGTGGCAGCTCGCCGAGAACTACCGTCTCCGCCTGGGCCGCACCGGGGACCCGGCGGACCGGATCGCCGCCACCGACACGGCCCTGGAGTCACTGCAGGCGCTCGCCGCCGACGTGGTCCTTCAGGAGGGCCCCGACCACGGCCTGTTGGCCGCCCGGTTCGGGATCGACCGCGGGGTGCGGGCCGCCCGGTGGGCCGCCGCCGAGGGCCGGGTCGAGGACGCTGTCGCCGCGCTGGAACTGGGCCGGGCCCTGGTGCTGCAGGCGGCGTCCACCTCGCGGGCCGTACCTGACCTGCTGGAATCCCGCGGACACCACGACCTCGCGAAGGAATGGCGAGCGGCGGACCGTGGTGCGGGTGCGGGTGCGGGTGCGGGTGCGGGTGCGGGTGCGGGTGCGGGTGCGGGCACGGGCGTGGACGGGTCGGTGCGGAACGAGCCCGGCGCACCGGCCGGACCGGTGCCGGCCGGACCGGTTGCGCCGAGCGGCGCGACGCCGGGCTTCGTCAGCAGGGAACTGTCCAGTTCCCTGCGGCGCCGTGCCCTGAAGGCCCTGGGCGACCGGGAGCCGGGTGGCGCCCTGTTCCGTACGCCCACGGTCGACGAACTCAAGGCCGGTCTCGCCGAGGCCGACGCGGACGCGCTGGTCTACCTGCTCGCCGGCGAGGACGCCACGCCCGGCCTCGCGGTCGTCCTCGGCCCTGACATGGGTACGGGGGTACGGGCGCTCCCCCTGCTCTCGGAGGAGGAGAGCGGCCCCCTGGAGCGCTATCTGGACGCCACGGCCGCCCACCAGGAGCGGCTCGGCGATCCCGAGGCCGAACAGGCCTGGGAGGAGGCGCTCTCCGAGCTCTGCGACTGGGCGACGCAGGCGGTGATCATCCCGGTGATGACCGGGATCGCGGAGCGGCTCGCCGCCAACGAGGACCGGCGCAAGGACCGCCCCGGCCCGCCCAGGATCGTCCTCGTGCCCTGCGGCCGCCTCGGGATCATCCCCTGGCACGCCGGACGCCTGCCGGCGGACGCGCCCCACGACTACGTCTGCCAGATCGTCGTGGTCAGCTACGCGGCGTCCGGCCGTCAGTTCCTGGACACCGTACGGCGGGCCCGGCGAGCTCCGAGGGCCGCGCCCGTCATGGTGGCCGACCCCACCATGACCCTGCCGTTCGTGGAACTGGAGGTCACGGCGCTCCAGCAGTCCCACTACCCGAAGGCCCGGCTGTACGGCGAGTTCTACGAACCGCCCGTCGATCCGGTGGCGGTCGGCACACCGGACGACGTCCTCGCCGCGCTGGCCGCCGGTCCCTCCGTGCTCCACGTGGCGTGCCACGGCTCGGCCGGCACCAACCCGACCGCGTCCGCCCTGCGCCTGGCGCCGGAGGAGGGGGGAGCGGCGGACCGGGGGACCGCGGGGCTGCTGACCGTCGCGCGGCTGCTCGACCGACCGGCGGGCGAACAGGAAGCCACGGACGGCCCGTTGGTCGTGCTCAGTGCCTGCGAGACGGACCTGAGCAAGCGGGACCACGACGAGGCGCTCACTCTGACGACCGCCTTCGTGGCGAGCGGCGCGAGGGACGTCGTGGGGTCTCGCTGGGCGACCCAGGACTCGGCCGCGGCGCTGATGATGGCCGTCTTCCACCACTACGTGGCGATCGAGGGCCTGACCCCCGCCGACGCGCTCCAGGGCGCGCAGCGGTGGATGCTCGACCCGGAGCGCCGGAACCCGGGATCGCTCAGCGCCGAACTGCTCGAAGAACTGGAAGGCGTCGGGCCGGAGTTGCACCGCCCGGCAGCCTGGGCCGCCTTCATCCACCAGGGCCATCCGGGGCCGTCGGTCACGGTCCGCAGGTGCCGGTGCACCGACAGGTGACCGCCTGACGGATACCTGGCCGACGCGTGAGTGCCCGACGGGTCACCTTGCCCTACGGGGCACCTGCCCTACGGGTCACCTGCCGGGCGGGTCAGCTTGCCCGGCGGGCCACCCGCCCGACGGGTCACGTTGCCCGACGGGTCGCCTGCCCGACGGGTCACCCGCCCGGCGGGTCATCTTCCCGACGGGTGGCCCTCGGGCGGTGGATCCGCGCGTGGGTCAGGACCCCACCCGGTGCTGAAGCGCCGGTTGCCAGGTGGGGACCGGGTCTTCGGGGGTGGGTTCGGTGTGGCGGCCGCCCCGGGCGAAGAAGGCTTCGAGGGGGAGGATCGCCGCGCCCACCGTGACGGCATCCGGGCCCAGGGTGCCCAGTTCGATGCGGGTCCGCTCGGCCGGGTAGCGCAGGGCGAAGGCGGCCGCGTGGGGCTTGACCGTCTCCAGGAAACGGGTGCCGAGCTGGAGCCCCGCCCAGCCGCCGACGAGGATGCGCTCGGGCTGGAAGAGGTTGATCAGGTCGGCGAACCCGGCGCCCAGGTACTCGGCGGTCTCCTCGAGGACGGCGAGCGCCGTGGCGTCGGGCTCCGCGGCCGAGCCGTCCGGCGGGTAGGCGGCGGTCAGCATCGCGGTCAGCGCGGTCTCCTCGTCGGCCCCCTTCGGCGGCCGCCCGCCCGCCTCGCGCCAGCGCTCCAGGAGCGCCTCCGCGCCCGCGTACGCCTCCAGGCAGCCCTGGGAACCGCAGCGGCAGCGGCGCCCCCTGACCCGTACCGTCAGATGGCCCCACTCGATCGCCCGGCCCGACTCCGTGCCCTCGCCGATCACGCACGCGCCGACACCCGAGCCGAAGAGCACGACCACGGCGTCGGTGGCCCCGCGGCCCGCGCCGAACCACATCTCGGCCTGGCCGAGTGTCTTGGAACCGTTGTCGATGAGGTACGGCACGCTCGCGGGCACCGCGCCCGTCTCCCGGAGCAGCCGCTCCAGCGGGACGGCGTCCCAGCCGGTGGTCTGGCCGTGCACCACCGCGCCGTCCTCGGGAGTGTGCGCGACGATGCCGGGGACGCCGACACCGACGCCGAGCAGCCGCTCCGCGGGCACGTCCGCCGCGCGGAGCACCTCGGCGATGCCGTCGCGGACGTGACCGACCACGATGGAGACCTCGTACCGGCCGTGCGGGCCCGGGCCGTCGGCGGACAGGGGGCGCTCCACGCGGGCCAGTTCGGTGAGGGCGAGGTCGAAGAGCTCCACCCGGATGCGGGTCTCGCCGACGTCGACGCCGATCATGCAGCCGCTGCCGGGGCGGACGCGCAGCAGCGTACGGGGGCGGCCGCCCGCGGAGTCGACGCTGCCGGCCTCCTCCACGAGGCCCTCGGCCAGGAGCTCGCCGACCACGTTGCTGACCGAGCCTGAGCTCAGGCCCGTCGCGGGACCGAGCGCGAGACGGCTCTGCGGCCCGTCGAAATACAGTCGCCGCAAGACGGCGGTGCGGTTCTCCCGCCGCAGGTCACGCACCGTACGGCTGCTCTTCGCTCGCACTCTGCCCCCACTTCCTGAAGTACCTGATCGCAAGATACCCCTGCCGGGGCCCTTGACGCGACCTTCTCTCGGCATTTAACTCACGTCCTAAATTAAGCCGGGAGGGTGCGGGGGCGGGCGTGGGACGTCGCGCAGCCCAGGGCTCCACCCCGGACTCCGTCACCTCCCGAAAGGGCCTTGAGGAGCCATGCGCAGAATCAGAGCCGCGGTCACCGGTGCCGTCACTCTCTCCCTCGTCCTCACCGCCGCCGCCTGCGGAGGCGGCACCTCCGACGGTTCCGGCGGCGACTCCCAGCCGAAGACGCTCACGTACTGGGCCTCCAACCAGGGCTCCAGCATCGAGGTCGACAAGAAGGTCCTGCAGCCCGAACTCGACAAGTTCGAGCAGGAGAGCGGCATCAAGGTGAAGCTGGAGGTCGTGCCCTGGTCCGACCTGCTCAACCGGATCCTCACCGCCACCACCTCGGGCCAGGGCCCCGACGTCCTCAACATCGGCAACACCTGGAGCGCCTCGCTCCAGTCCACCGGCGCCCTGCTGCCCTGGGACGACGCGGCCTTCGCGAAGATCGGCGGCAAGGACCGCTTCGTCGAGTCCGCGCTCGGCTCCACCGGCGTCCCCGGCCAGGACCCGGCCGCAGTCCCGCTCTACTCCATGGCCTACGCGCTCTACTACAACAAGAAGATGTTCAAGGACGCCGGCATCGAGAAGCCCCCGGCGACCTGGGACGAGCTCACCGCCACCGGCAAGCGGCTGAGCAAGGACGGCAAGTGGGCCATCGGGGTCGAGGGCTCCAACCTCTCCAACAACATCCACCAGGTCTTCGTCCTCGGGAAGCAGCACGGGGCCGATTTCTTCACCGCCGACGGCAAGGCCGACTTCACCTCCGACGGAGCCGTCGCCGCCGTCAAGCAGTACGTCGACCTCATGGCCACCCAGAAGATCGTCGCCCCCGGCAACGCGGAGTACGCGCAGAACCAGTCGCTCAGCGACTTCGCCAAGGACAAGACGGCCATGGTCCTGTGGCAGACCCCCTCGCAGACCTTCGCCTCGCAGGGCATGAGCGAGGACGAGTGGGGCGTCGCCCCCGCGCCGGTCCCCTCCGGCACGCCCGGCCAGGGCACCTCCGTCAACTCCATGGTCGCCGGCATCAACCTGGCCGTCTTCAAGAACAGCAAGAACCTCGACGGCGCCACCAAGTTCGTGAAGTTCATGACCAGCGACGCCGAGCAGAAGACCCTCAACCAGGCCTACGGCTCCGTGCCCCCGGTCAAGGGCGCGCAGGCGGACCCCGCCTTCGACACCCCGTCGCTCAAGGTCATCCGCGACACCCTCGCCACCAGTGCCTCCGCCCTGCCGCAGGTTCCCGAGGAGTCCCAGTTCGAGACCGTCGTCGGCACCGCGGTCAAGGAGCTGTTCGCCGACGCCGCGGCCGGCCGGCCCGTCACCACCGAGTCCGTGAAGGCCGCCCTCGAAAAGGCCCAGCAGCAGATGCCCAAGAAGTAGCCGCGGACGGAACCCTGATGACCTCCACCGTCACCACGTACCAGGAGGGACGGCGGACGGCACGACGGAACGTGCGGAAGACCCCGTCCGGAGAGGCGCGCCCACCGCGCCGCCGCTCCGGACGGCTGCGCCGCGTCTCGCTGCCGTACCTGCTGCTCCTGCCCGCCCTCGCCCTCGAACTCCTCGTCCATCTCGTGCCGATGGTCATCGGCATCGCCATGAGCTTCAAGGAGCTCACCCAGTTCACCATCCGGAACTGGGGCGACGCGCCCTGGGCCGGCCTCGACAACTACACGCTGTCCATCGACTTCGACGCCCCCGTCGGGCAGGCGCTCCTGAAGTCCTTCGTGACGACCTGCCTGTTCACCGTCGCGTCCGTGGGCCTGTGCTGGCTGCTCGGCACCGCCGCCGCCGTCTTCCTCCAGGAGTCCTTCCGCGGCCGCGGCCTGCTGCGCGCGCTCTTCCTCGTGCCGTACGCGCTGCCCGTCTACGCCGCGGTCATCACCTGGGCGTTCATGTTCCAGCGTGACAACGGGCTGATCAACCACGTCCTGCACGACCAGCTCGGCATCGGCGAGAGCCCCGCCTTCTGGCTCATCGGCGACAACAGCTTCTGGGCGCTGCTCGTCGTCTCCGTCTGGAAGGGCTGGCCGTTCGCCTTCCTCATCGTCATGGCCGGCCTGCAGAACATCCCGCGCGAGCTGTACGAGGCCGCCGCGCTGGACGGCGCCGGCGTGTGGAAGCAGATCAGGCACATCACCCTGGCCTCGCTGCGCCCGGTCAACCAGGTCCTGGTCCTCGTCCTGTTCCTGTGGACCTTCAACGACTTCAACACGCCGTTCGTGCTCTTCGGCAAGGCGGCTCCCGAGGCCGCCGACCTGATCTCCCTGCACATCTACCAGTCCTCGTTCCAGACCTGGAACTTCGGCACCGGCTCGGCGATGTCCGTCCTGCTGCTGCTCTTCCTGCTCCTCGTCACGGGCGTCTATCTGCTGCTCACGAGCAGAGGAAGGAGGAGCGGCGATGCCTGAACCCGCGACGCGGCGGACACCGCGCTCCCCGATGGCCGCACCTCGTTCCCCGAGGTCCGCACCCCGTTCCCCGATGGCCGCACCCCGCTCCTTCCTGTGGACCCGGCGGATCTTTCTCACCCTGCTCACCGGCTTCGTCCTGCTGCCGGTGTACGTGATGGTCTCCAGCTCCCTGAAGCCGCTGGAGGACGTCTCGGAGAAGTTCCAGTGGATCCCGAGCGGGCTCACCTTCCGGCCCTACCTCGACATCTGGCAGACCGTCCCGCTGGCCGACTACTTCGTGAACTCCCTCGTCGTCGCCGGAGCCGCGACCGTCTGCTCCGTCGTCGTCGCCGTCTTCGCGGCCTACGCCGTCAGCCGGTACGGCTTCCGGGGCAAGCGGGTCTTCACCGTGACCGTGCTCTCCACCCAGATGTTCCCCGGCATCCTCTTCCTCCTGCCGCTGTTCCTCATCTACGTCAACATCGGCAACGCCACCGGGATCGCCCTCTTCGGCTCGCGGGGCGGGCTCATCCTCACGTACCTCACCTTCTCGCTGCCATTCTCCATCTGGATGCTGATCGGCTACTTCGACTCGATCCCGCGCGATCTGGACGAGGCGGCCAAGGTCGACGGCTGCGGTCCGCTCGGCGCCCTGTTCCGGGTGATCGTCCCCGCGGCGATCCCGGGCATCGTCGCCGTCGCCGTCTACGCGTTCATGACCGCCTGGGGCGAGGTGCTGTTCGCCTCGGTGATGACCAACGACACCACCCGCACCCTCGCCGTCGGCCTCCAGGGCTACGCCACCCAGAACGACGTGTACTGGAACCAGGTCATGGCCGCCTCCCTCGTCGTGAGCGTCCCCGTCGTCGCCGGCTTCCTGCTGCTCCAGCGCTACCTCGTCGCCGGCCTCACCGCGGGCGCGGTCAAGTGACGCCCCCGTACTCCGCGTTCCCGCCGATCTCCCCACCCATGTCAGAGAGGTCCCCCGTGTCCGAACCCACCGACGCCCGCACGCCCTCGGCGCTCGACCTGGCCGCCTTTCCCGCCGGCTTCTCCTGGGGCACCGCGACCTCCGCCTACCAGATCGAGGGCGCCGTGGCCGAGGACGGCAGGGGCCCCTCTATCTGGGACACCTTCTCCCACACCCCGGGCGCCGTCGACAACGACGACCACGGCGACATCGCCTGCGACCACTACCACCGCTGGCCCGAGGACATCGCCCTGATGCGCCGCCTCGGCGTCGACGCCTACCGTCTCTCGATCGCCTGGCCCCGCGTCCTGCCGGGCGGCGACGGCCCCCTCAACGCGCCGGGCCTCGACTTCTACGACCGGCTCGTGGACGGCCTGCTCGACGCCGGGATCACCCCCTCGGTCACCCTCTACCACTGGGACCTGCCGCAGGCCCTGCAGGACCGGGGCGGCTGGGCCGAGCGGGAGACCGCCGAGCACTTCGCCCGGTACGCCGAGATCGTCGCCGGCCGCCTCGGCGACCGCGTCACCCAGTGGTCCACCCTCAACGAGCCGCTCTGCTCGGCCTGGATCGGCCACCTGGAGGGCCGGATGGCCCCCGGCCTGACCGACCTCACGGCCGCCGTCCGGGCCTCCTACCACCTGCTCCTCGGCCACGGCCTCGCCACACAGGCGCTCCGCGCCGCCGCCCCCGCGGCCGAGGTCGGCATCGTCACCAACCACTCGACCGTGGCGCCCGCCTCCACCCGGCCCGAGGACATCGCCGCCGCCACCCGCATGGACGGCCACACCAACCGCTGGTGGCTCGACCCCGTGTACGGCCGGGGCTTCCCCGCCGACCTGCGCGAACTCTACGGCGTCGAGCTGCCCGAACGGCCGGGCGACCTCGACACGATCGCCGCCCCGCTCGACTGGCACGGCGTCAACTACTACTTCCCCGTCACCGTCGCCGACGACCCCGACGGACCCGTCCCGTACGCCCGCGAGGTCCGGCTGCCGGACGTCCCGCGCACCGGTATGGACTGGCAGATCGACGGCGGCGGCCTCGAAGCGCTCCTGATGCGGCTCACCGACGAGTACGGCGCCCGCCGGCTGTACGTGACCGAGAACGGCTCCGCCTTCCCCGACCACGTCGGCCCCGACGGCGCCGTCGACGATCCCGAGCGCACCGCCTACCTGGAGGAGCACCTGGCCGCCTGCGCCCGCGCGCTGCGCAAGGGCGCGCCGCTCGTCGGCTACTACGCGTGGTCCCTGCTCGACAACTTCGAGTGGGCCTACGGCTACGACAAGCGCTTCGGCCTCGTCCACGTCGACTACGCCACGCAGCGGCGGACGGTGAAGGGGAGCGGACGGCGCTACGCGGACATCATCCGCGAGCACCGGGGGCGTACGGCCTGACCGCGGCCCCGGGCGGTGGGCCTCTGCCGCGCGACGGGCCCCCGCCGGGGGGCGGGGGCCCGCCGCCCGAGTCCGGGGCCGCTCAGGAGGACTCCCGTACCACCAGTTCCGGCTCGAACACCAGCGACGCGGGTGCCGTCCGCGTGCCCTGGAGGTGCTCGGTCAGCAGCTGCGCCATGGCCGCGGCCATCCGTTCCACCGGCTGCCGTACGGTCGTCAGGGTCGGCCGGCAGGCGACCGCCGCGCTCGAATCGTCGAAGCCGACGACGGAGACGTCACCCGGCACCGACCGGCCTCGCTCGCGCAGGTACTGGCAGGCGCCCCGGGCCATCAGGTCGTTCGCGGCGAACACCCCGTCCAGGTGCGGGTGTTCGGCAAGGAGCCGGGCCGCCGCGGCGGCGCCGCTCTCGACGGTGAAGCACCCCTCGGCTGTCGGCACGTCACCGATGCCGGCCTCCCGCAGGGCCTCGCGGAAGCCGCGCAACCGCTCGCGCGCCGCCGGCAGGCCGGGCGGACCGCAGATCGTCGCGATCCGGCTCCGCCCGCGCGCGAGCAGGTGCGCGCCCGCCAGCCGGCCGCCCCCGGCGTTGTCGACGTCGACATGGCTCGACCTCGCCGGTCCGGCGGGGCGGGCGAAGTGCACCGCCGGGACCCCCGCCTCGGCCAGCATCCCGGCCAGCGGGTCGTCGGTCTGGACCGACACCACCAGGGCGCCGTCCGCGCTGCCCTGCCGCAGATACGCGACGACCTGTTCCCTGGCCGCCCCGGACTCCGCGAGCAGCAGCACCGGATGGATGGCGCGGGCGCGCAGGAAGCCCAGCGCCCCCTCGACCGCCCGTCCGAAGAAGGGGTCGGAGAAGACGCGGGCCGTGAAGGTCTCGCCCGCCCCTGACAGGACCAGCGCGACCGCCTCGGTGCGCCGTGTCACCAGCGACCTGGCCGCCAGGTTGGGGGAGTAGCCGGTCCTGTCGATCGCGCGCCGGACGGCCTCCTGGATGCCCGGGTCGACGTTGCGGACCCTGTTCACCACCCGTGACACGGTCGCGCGCGATACCCCGGCCTCGCGCGCGACGTCTTCCAGCGTCGGTCCCCTTCTGCCCACCACCGCACCCTAACCCGCCCGTTCGGCTCCGCTTTCCGGTGCGCGGAGTCCCGCTCGGCGGGGCCGTCGCCGTGCCGCCGACGCCAACTCCCCTGCTCGCACTCAGACTTAAGGCAAGTCGAAAGAAAAGTACGGTCAGACTTATTGACCGTCAGTTTCCGGTCCGTGCAGGGTGTCGGAGAGCGCTCTCCCGCTTCCCGTTCCCTTTAGGAGCCCCGCATGTCTCCCCTTGGGCAACACCCACCCCTCACACCGCGCCGGAGCGGACCCGCACCGGCACGTCGCGGTATCGCCGCCGCCGTGGCCGCCGCCCTGGCCGGCACCCTGCTCGCGCTGACCCCGGCCACGGGCGCCCAGGCCGCGCCCCTGCCGGTCTCGCAGGGCAAGCCCGTCACCGCCTCCAGCGTCGAGCAGGCCGGCACCGCCGCCGCGGCGGCCGTCGACGGCGACCTGGGCACCCGCTGGTCCAGCGCCTTCTCCGACAACCAGTGGCTGCAGGTCGACCTCGGCGCGCCCACCGCGCTCTCCCGGGTCGAACTGCGCTGGGAGGCGGCCTACGCCTCGGCGTACCGCATCGAGTTCTCCACGAACGGCACCGACTGGACGACCGCCCACTCCACCACCACGGGCGCAGGCGGCACCGAGACCGTCCCCGTCTCCGGCACCGCGCGCTACGTCCGCCTGCAGGGCGTCACCCGGGCGACCGGATACGGCTACTCGCTCTGGGAGTTCCAGGTGTACGGCACCGACGGGGGCCCGGTCATCCCGGGCGGCGGCGACCTCGGGCCGAACGTGCACGTCTTCGACCCGTCCACGCCCGGCATCCAGGCCAAGCTCGACGAGGTCTTCCGGCAGCAGGAGTCGGCCCAGTTCGGCCCCGGCCGGCACGCCTTCCTCTTCAAGCCCGGCACGTACAGCGGGCTCAACGCCCAGATCGGCTTCTACACCCAGATCGCCGGGCTCGGCCTGCGCCCCGACGACACCTCGATCAACGGCGACGTGACCGTCGACGCGGGCTGGTTCAACGGCAACGCCACCCAGAACTTCTGGCGCTCCGCCGAGAACCTGGCCCTCACCCCGGTCAACGGCACCAACCGGTGGGCGGTCTCGCAGGCCGCCTCCTTCCGCCGCATGCACGTCAGGGGCGGCCTGAACCTCTCGCCCGACGGCTACGGCTGGGCCAGCGGCGGCTACATCGCCGACAGCAAGGTCGACGGCCAGATCGGCAACTATTCGCAGCAGCAGTGGTACACCCGCGACAGCGCCATCGGCGGCTGGTCCAACTCCGTCTGGAACCAGGTCTTCTCCGGCGTCGAGGGCTCCCCTGCCACCAGCTTCCCCGAGCCCCGCTACACCACCCTCGACACCACCCCGATCTCCCGTGAGAAGCCCTTCCTCTACTGGGAGGGCGGGGAGTTCAAGGTCTTCGCGCCCGCCAAGCGGACCAACGCCCGCGGCACCACCTGGGCGGCAGGCGCCCCGCAGGGCACGTCGATCCCGCTGAACCAGTTCTACGTCGTCAAGCCGGGAGCCAGTGCCGCCACCATCAACGCGGCCGTCGCCCAGGGCCTGCACCTGCTCTTCACCCCGGGCGTCTACCACGTCGACCGCACCATCGAGATCAACCGGCCCGACACCATCGTCCTCGGCCTCGGCCTCGCCACGATCATCCCGGACAACGGCGTGACCGCGATGCGCGTCGCCGACGTCGACGGCGTCAGGCTGGCCGGCTTCCTCATCGACGCCGGACCCGTCAACTCCCCGACCCTCCTGGAGGTCGGCCCGCAGAACGCCTCCGCCGACCACGCCGCGAACCCCACCACCGTGCAGGACGTGTACATCCGGATCGGCGGTGCCGGCGCCGGCAAGGCCACCACCAGCATGGTCGTCAACAGCGACGACACGATCATCGACCACACCTGGATCTGGCGCGCCGACCACGGCGAGGGCGTCGGCTGGGAGACGAACCGCGCCGACTACGGCGTCCGCGTCAACGGCGACGACGTGCTGGCCACCGGGCTCTTCGTCGAACACTTCAACAAGTACGACGTGGAGTGGTACGGCGAGCGGGGCAGGACGATCTTCTTCCAGAACGAGAAGGCGTACGACGCCCCCAACCAGGCCGCCATCCAGAACGGCGCCACCAAGGGCTACGCCGCCTACCGCGTCGACGACTCGGTGAACACCCACGAGGGCTGGGGCCTCGGCAGCTACTGCTACTACAACGTCGATCCGACCATCCGCCAGGCCCACGGCTTCAAGGCCCCGGTCAAGCCAGGGGTGAAGTTCCACAGCCTGCTCACCGTCTCCCTCGGCGGCAACGGCCACTTCGACCACGTCATCAACGACATCGGAGCGCCCACGTCGGGCACCGAGACCATCCCCTCGACCGTCGTCTCCTTCCCCTGACGGATCCTGACGGATCCTGACGCATCCTGACGGATCCTGACGGACTCTGACAGATCGGGGCCGGTGTCCGCCCGCAGCCTCCGCCACGGCGGACACCGTCCCCTCAAGCGAAGCCCGCCCCGGCGAAGCCCCTCCCCCCCACCCCCACCCGCAGGAGCCGCCATGCCACGCACCGGCCCCACCTCGCTCGTCACCCCCCTCACCCTCGCCGCCCTGCTCGCCTCCTCCCTCACCCTCGCCGCCGCCCCCAGCGCCGGCGCGGCCGAGACCCTGCTCTCGCAGGGCCGGACCGCCACCGCCTCCACCACCGAGGGCCCCGCCTTCCCGGCCTCCGCCGCCGTCGACGGCGATCTCACCGGCACCCGCTGGGCCGGCGACCGCAGCGATCCCCAGTGGCTCCAGGTCGACCTGGGCCGCAGCGCCACCCTCAGCCGGGCCGTCCTCACCTGGGAGGCGGCACACGGCAAGGACTACGAGATCCAGGCCTCCGACAACGGCATCGACTGGCGCACGCTCAAAGCCGTCACCGGCTCGGACGGCGGCACCGACGAGGTCGCCCTCTCCGGCACCGGACGGTACGTCCGGATGCTCGGCACCCAGCGGGCGACCGGATACGGCTACTCGCTCTGGGAGTTCCAGGTGTACGGCGAGGACGGCGGCACCCAGCCGCCCGCCGGAGGAGCGGTCCGCGTCACCGGCACCCAGGGGAACTGGCGGCTCACCGTCGGCGGCGAGCCCTACACCGTCAAGGGACTGACCTGGGGACCCGCCGTCGCCGACGCCGCCCGGTACATGCCGGACGTGCGGTCCATGGGTGTCAACACTCTCCGTACCTGGGGCACGGACGGCACGACCAAGGCCCTCCTCGACACCGCGGCCGCGCACGGCGTCAAGGTCGTCAACGGATTCTGGCTCCAGCCCGGCGGCGGCCCCGGCTCCGGCGGCTGCGTCGACTACGTCACCGACGCCGCGTACAAGAGCGGCATGCTCACCGAGTTCGCCCGGTGGGTCGAGGCGTACCGGACCCACCCGGCCACGCTCATGTGGAACGTCGGCAACGAGTCCGTCCTCGGCCTGCAGAACTGCTACTCCGGCGCCGTGCTGGAAGCCCAGCGCAACGCGTACACGACCTTCGTCAACGACGTCGCCAGGAAGATCCACGAGATCGACCCGGACCACCCGGTCACCTCCACCGACGCCTGGACCGGGGCCTGGCCCTACTACCGGCGCAACGCCCCCGACCTCGACCTGTACTCGATGAACGCCTACGGCGACATCTGCGGCGTGCGCCAGGACTGGGAGGAGGGCGGCTACACCAAGCCGTACATCATCACCGAGACCGGCCCGGCGGGGGAGTGGGAGGTGCCCGACGACGCCAACGGCGTGCCCGACGAGCCCACCGACGTCCAGAAGGCCGCCGGATACACCCAGGCCTGGAACTGCGTCACCGGCCATCAGGGCGTCGCCCTCGGTGCCACGCTCTTCCACTACGGCATCGAGCACGACTTCGGCGGCGTCTGGTTCAACCTGCTGCCCGACGGCCTGAAGCGGCTCTCGTACTACGCGGTGAAGAAGGCGTACAGCGGCAGCACCGCCGGTGACAACACCCCGCCGGTGGTGAGCGGCATGACGGTCACGCCGGCCGGAAGCGCCCCGGCCGGGGCCGAGTTCACCGTCCGCGCCGACGTACGCGACCCCGACGGCGACCCCCTGACGTACAAGATCTTCCTCAGCGGGAACTACGCCGACGGCGACAAGCGGCTCGTCGAGGCGCAGTGGCGCGCCACCGGCAACGGCACCTTCGCCGTGACCGCCCCGCAGAAGCTCGGCGTGTGGAAGGTGTACGTCCAGGCCGAGGACGGCCGCGGCAACGCCGGTATCGAGACCAGGTCCGTCAAGGTCGTCGCCCCGCCCGTCGCCGGCACCGATCTGGCCCTGAACCGGCCGACCACCGCGTCGTCCTTCCAGCCCTCCTACGGCGACTGCCCGTGCCCGCCGCAGCAGGCCACCGACGGCAACGGTGCCACGCGCTGGGCGAGCGACTGGAGCGACCCGCAGTGGATCCAGGTGGATCTGGGGTCGGTCCGCTCCGTCCGGCAGCTCCAGCTCGTCTGGGACCCCGCCTACGCCCGGGCCTACGAGGTCCAGGTCTCCGACGACGGCACCACCTGGCGCACGGTCCACACCACGACCACGGGCGACGGCGACGTGGACACCGTCGACACGGCCACGACCGCGCGGCACGTCCGGCTCCGGCTGACCGCCCGGGGCACCGGATGGGGCTACTCGCTCCACGAGTTCGGCGTCTACGGCTGACGCAACCTCCCCTCCCCTCCCTTCCGCTCCTTCCATCCAGGAGAACCCATGAGAACAGGATCGAGATCCCTGTCCGCCGTCTTACTCACCGTGGCCCTCGCCGCCACCGCCCTGGGCGCCGGTACCTTCGCCGCCGCCTCCGACAGCGGCGGCCGGGCGCCATCCCCCGCAGCCGGCGCGCACGCCGGACACACGAAGGCGCAGGCCGCCCAGCTGCCCACCGCGGACGACCCCGACGGCGACGGCTACATCCCCGCCGTACCACCCGTCACCGGAGTGACACCGTCCACGGAGACTCCGCCCCAGGCCTACTTCCACGAGTTCCAGGCCAACTGCTCCGTCACCCACACCGCGCCCGACGACCCGATCGTCCACCCCGGCCGGGCCGGCGCCTCGCACGACCACACGTTCATGGGGAACACCTCCACCGACGCCTCCAGCACCACCGGTTCGCTCTACGGGGGGACCACCACCTGCAAGGCGCCCGCGGACGCCTCCGCGTACTGGATGCCCTCGCTCTACAAGGGCGAGCAGAAGATCCTGCCCGTGGGACCGCAGGTCATCTACTACAAGGCGGGCGTCACCGACTACCGCAGTGTCCGTCCCTTCCCCAAGGGGCTCCGGTTCGTCGTGGGCAACCCGCTGCAGAGCGAACAGGAGTTCCGCGGTCACAAGGGCTTCGTCGAGGGCTGGGAGTGCGGTGACAGCTTCTTCAACACCGACATCCCGGCGAGTTGCCCCAGCCGCCCCGACGTGCAGCTCAACCTCCGGATGCAGGCGCCCAGCTGCTGGAACGGCCTGTACCTGGACACGCCCGATCACCAGAGCCACATGGCCTACCCGGTCGTCAAGCCCGGGACCAACGACAACATGTGCCCGGCCTCCCACCCGGTCGCCCTGCCGATGGTCGAGTTCAAGATGGCGTGGCCCGTCAACGGCGACATGAGCGAGGTCCGGCTGGCCAGCGGTCGGGGCTACTCCTTCCACTACGACTTCTTCAACGCGTGGGAGGAACGCACCCTCAAGGCGATGGTCGACCACTGCATCGTGGGCGGCCTCCAGTGCGACCCGCGCGGGTACGACCAGAACAACCCCGGCCGCGGAGCGGTCCTGAACGCGGACTACCGCCTGCCCTGACCGGGCGGCACACACCACGGGAACACGAGGGTGGGGGATGGACGACGAAGACCTCGACCGGCTGGTCGGGAAGCTGAGCACCGCGCAGAAGGTCCGCCTCCTGACCGGTGCCACGACCTGGCGCACCGCCGCCGAACCGGCGGTCGGGCTGCGTCCCGTCGTCACCTCCGACGGACCCGCCGGGGTCCGCGGCGAGGCGTGGGACGAGCGGAGCCCTTCCGCGCTGCTGCCCTCCGCGTCGGCGATCGGCGCCCTGTGGGACGAGGAGCTGACCGAGGAACTCGGCGGCCTCCTCGCCCGCGAGGCGCTCCGCAAGGGCGTCGACGTCGTCCTCGCCCCCACCCTCAACCTGCACCGCACCCCGCTCGGGGGCCGTCACTTCGAGTGCTTCTCCGAGGACCCCGAGCTGGCAGGCCGTACGGGCGCCGCCCTCGTCCGGGGCATCCAGGCCCACGGCGTGGCCGCCACGGCCAAGCACTACGTCGCCAACGACTCCGAGACGGACCGGCTCACCGTGGACGTGCGCGTCGCGGAACGCGTGCTCCGCGAGGTGTACCTCGCCCCCTTCGAGGCGGCCGTCGCGGCGGGCGTGTGGGTCGTCATGGCGGGCTACAACGGGGTCAACGGCACCATCATGGCGGCGAGTCCGCTCCTCGCCGACCCGCTCAAGACGGACTGGGGCTTCGACGGCGTGGTCCTCTCCGACTGGGGCGCGGTCCGCTCCGTCGAAGCCCCCGCCCGCGCGGCCCTCGACCTCGCGATGCCGGGGCCGCACGGCCCCTGGGCGGAGGGCCTGCTCCGGGCCGTCGAGGACGGCCGGGTCCCGGAGCAGGCCGTCGACGACAAGGTACGTCGCCTCCTTCGGCTGGCCGCGCGGGTCGGGTCACTGGACCGGCCCGGGCCCGGGAGCCCGCCCGGGCCCACAGACCGCACCACGGCCACAACGTTGGGTCCGGTGGCCGACCCCGCCGCCGGTCCGTCGACCGATCCCGCCACCGGACCGACCCCGACCCCGCCTCCTTCGGCCGGTCCGACCCCCACCCCGACCTCGACTCCCACCCCGCGTCCGGGCCCGTCGGCCGGTCCGGCCGGTCCGGCCGCCCCCGCCGCCCCCGCCGGTTCCGCCGATCCGATCGCCGGTCCGGCCGCTCGCGCGTTGCTGCGCCGAGCCGTCGCGGCCGGGTCCGTCCTGCTGCACAACCGCGACCTGCTCCCGCTGGACGCCGAGCGCCTGTCGTCCCTCGCCGTGATCGGCATGCACGCGGCCCACCCCCGCCCGCAGGGCGGCGGCAGCGCCAGGGTCTTCCCGGACACCGTCGTCACCCCGCTCGACGGCATCCGCGCCCGGCTGCGGGGGCGGGCGGAGGTCCGCCACGTCCCCGGTCCCGCCGCGCCCGCCCCGCCGCCCCCGCTCGGTGTCGACCGCTGTCGCGACCCCGCCACCGGACACCCCGGTGTGCTGCTGCGGCTCCTTGACGCCGATGGGCGGGAACTTGCCGCCGAACGCCGGCTCACGGGCCGCGTCCTCGAACCCGAACTCGCCCCCGGCGCCCACACCGTGGAGATCAGCGCGCTGCTGACCGCCGAGACCCCGGGGGAGTGGACCTTCGCCGTCGGCGGCTTCGGCCGGATGTCCCTCACGGTCGACGGCCGCCCGCTCCTCGACGGCCACTACCCGCGGGACGTCGACGACCCGGCCGTGGTCCACGTCAACCCGCCGCGACGGACCGCCCGAACGGTTCTCGCGGCCGGGCGGACCGTCCACCTGGTGGCCCGGCGGGAACTGGTGCCCGGCTCGGGCCGCGCCACGACCGTCTCGGCCGCCCCGCCGGAACCCGACCCCCGGGACTCCCTCGCCGCCGCCGTGGCGGCCGCCCGTGCCTGCGACGCCGCGATCGTGGTGGTCGGCACGACGGAGCACGACGAGACGGAAGGGTACGACCGCACCGACCTCCGGCTCGCGGACCCGCAGAACGCCCTCGTCCGCGCGGTGGCGGCGGCCAACCCCCGCACGGCCGTCGTCCTCAACAGCGGCGGCCCGGTCGAACTCCCCTGGCGCGAGGAGGTCGGGGCGCTCCTGCTCGCCTGGTTCCCCGGCCAGGAGGCCGGCACCGGCCTCGCCGACGTCCTCTTCGGCGCCGCCGAACCGGGCGGACGCCTCCCCACCACCTGGGCCGCCTCCCTCGCGGACGCGCCGGTCACCGCCACCCGGCCGGCCGACGGCCGGCTCGCCTACGCGGAGGGACTGCACATCGGCCACCGCGCCTGGCTGCGCACGGGCCGCGAGCCCGCCTACTGGTTCGGGCACGGACTCGGCTACACCACCTGGGAGTACGACGCCGTCGAAGCCCCGCGCGAGGTCCGCGTGGGCGACGACGTCACCGTCCGCGTCCGTCTCCGCAACACCGGCCGACGGTCGGGCCGCGAGGTCGTCCAGCTCTGGCTGGCCCGCCCGGACTCGGCCCTCGACCGCCCGTACCGCTGGTTCGCGACCCACGCCACCGTCCACGCGCCCCCCGGCGCGCGGGTGACCGCCGCGCTACGGATCCCTGCGCGCGCCTTCCGCTACTGGTCGCCCGAGGACACCGACTGGCGCACCGAACCCGGCCGCTACGAGATCCTCGTGGGCCGCTCGGCCGGGGACATCCGCGTCCGGACGGCGACCAAGGTCGGAAGCGAGGCCTGAACGCGTCCCCGCGCCGAAAAAGGCTTGGACCGCGCGGGGTTCGGCACGGAACACTTTTGTGGCTCACTCGATGGTCCAAAAGTACAGGCTCGTGATGGAATCACATCAATCGTCCGAAGGAGCCCCAAGCAGGGGTTCCGTCCTCCTCGCACTCCGCTACTACGGGCGGGAACTGGCTCTGCTCCGCCGGCTGACCCTGCCCGCGATGCTGCTGCCCGCGCTCGGCAACGTCGGCATCAACTACGTGGCGCCGCTGATCGTCGCCAAGCTCGTCGGCCGGATCGCCAAGGACGGCGCCGCCGTCTTCGCGATCGGCCCGATGCTCCCGTACGTCCTCGCCTTCGCCGGCGTCCTGCTGTTCTCCGAGGCGCTGTGGCGCGTCGGGCTGCACTGTCTGAACCGGCTCGACGCCCGTGGCATCGAGCACCTGTACGTCGTCGGAATGGGTGAACTCTTCGCCAAGGACTCCTCGTTCTTCCACGACAACTTCGCCGGGTCGCTCACCAAGCGGGTCCTCAGCTTCGCCTCCCGCTTCGAGGAGTTCGTCGACACGCTGACGTTCTCCGTCATGGGCAGCCTCGTGCCGCTGGCGTTCGCGTCGGTGGTGCTCTGGCAGTACGACCCGCTCCTCGTCGTCGGGCTGCTGACGATGATCCCGGTCACGGCGGTGGGCGTGGCGCCCCTGATCCGGCGCCGACAGGCGCTCGTCGCCCAGCGGGAGCAGGCCATCGCCCGGGTCTCCGGGCACGTCGCCGACAGCCTGATGAACATGGACACCGTCCGCGCCTTCGCCGCCGAGGAGCGCGAGGCCTCCGAACACCGCTCGCGCGTCGCGGAGTCGCGCCGTCTCACGCTGCGCTCCTGGGACTACGGCAACCTGCGCATCGACACGCTCGTCGCGCCGATGTCCGTGCTGACCAACGTCCTGGGCCTGCTGCTCGCGCTCTCGCTCGGCGGGGGAGAGCTCGGGGTGGAGGCGGTCATCGTCGCCTTCACGTACTACGCCAACGCCACCCGCATCATGTTCGAGTTCAACCAGATCTACCGCCGCCTGGAGAGCTCCATGACGGAGGCGGCGCAGTTCACCGAGCTGCTCATGGACCCGCCCACCGTGCTCGACCCGCCGGCCCCTGAGCCGCTCGTCGCAGGGTCGGCCGACGTGCGCTTCGAGCGGGTGACGTTCTCCCACGCGGGCGCGGAGCCGCTGTTCAAGGGGCTCGATCTCGACGTGCCCAGCGGGGCGAAGTTCGGCCTCGTCGGCCGGTCCGGCGGCGGCAAGACGTCGCTCACCCGGCTGCTCCTGCGGATGACGGACATCGACGACGGGCGGATCCTGATCGGCGGCCAGGACATCAGCCGGCTGCGCCAGAAGGATCTGCGCGACCAGATCTCCTACGTACCGCAGGACCCGGCGATGTTCCACCGCTCGCTGCGGGACAACATCGCCTTCGCCAGGCCGGACGCCACGGAGGCGGAGATCCGCCGCGCGGCCGAGGCCGCCCACGTCACCGAGTTCGCCGACGCGCTGCCCGACGGCTTCGACACGATGGTGGGCGAGCGCGGCGTGAAGCTCTCCGGCGGCCAGCGCCAGCGGGTCGCCCTGGCCCGGGCGATCCTGCGGGACGCGCCGATCCTGCTGCTCGACGAGGCGACCAGCGCCCTCGACTCCGAGAGCGAGATCCTCGTCCAGGACGCGCTGTGGCGCCTCATGGAGGGGCGGACCGCGCTCGTGGTGGCCCACCGGCTCAGCACGGTCGCCGGCATGGACCGCCTCGTCGTCCTCGACCGGGGGCGCATCATCGAACAGGGCACGCACCAGGAACTGCTCGCCACGGGCGGCGCCTACGCGAAGCTCTGGGCGCACCAGTCGGGCGGCTTCCTCGACGACTCTCCCGCGGGGGCGGAGGTGGGGTGAGCCCGAACGCCGGCCGGCGGGGCGGGCCGAGGAGGAGGACCGCGTACGGCCGCGGACGCCCGGCTCGGCGAGGAGTGACCCTTCTCGCCGAGCCGGGCGGGCACCCCTCACCCGCGTCCCTCGGCCCGGCGGCGCGTACAGTGGCGGCGGGCGCGGTGTGATCACGAGGAGTACGAGTGACCGCGGTGAGTCTTGAGCACCCCACCGTCCCCGCCGACACCGGCGAGGTGACCCTGCTGATAGCCCGTCGGGTCGACCCCGGGCACGAAGCCGACTTCGAGCGGTGGGCGAAGGGCATCCTGGAGAGCGCGGCGGCCTTCCCCGGCCACCTCGGCTACGGCTTCTTCCGCTCCTCCGGCGGCGACGCCCCCTGGTTCCTCGTCCACCGCTTCCGCGACGCGGAGGCCTGCCGGGCGTGGCAGGAGTCGCCGGAGCGGGCGGCCTGGTTCGCCGACTGCGAGGGCCACCACCACGTCGAGATCGCCCGGCGGGTCCTGACCGGCATGGAGACCTGGTTCGCCAAGCCGGGCTCGACCCGGCCCGCGCCCCCGCGATGGAAGATGGCGATCAGCGCCACGCTGGCGATCTACCCGATCTCCCTCCTCGGCGGCTACTTCCTGGTGCCCCGGCTGACCTCGCTGCCGTACGTGCTGAGCAGCGCGGTCGTCGCCGGTGTCTTCAACGTCCTGATGACCTACGTGTCGATGCCGGCCGTGAGCAGACTCCTGCGCGGCTGGCTCAGCCGCTAGTGTCCAGAGTCCTTGATCCGTCGTTGATCAATGCATGGACGTCCCGGGCTGAAGGCGGCCGAGCCGGTGGCGTCGGATCGAGGACTCAGGACGCCAGGGGCGCGACTTAATCGGGTGCGTGGGCATCCGGCCGGGTGATAGAAGATCCCGCGTGACTGAGAATCTCGACTTCCCCACCCTGCTGCGGATGATCGACGAGCGGTCCGCCGCGTTCCGCGCCGCGATCACCGCCGCCCCGAGCCTCGACGCCGACGTCCCGTCCTGCCCCGGGTGGAAGCTGTACGACCTGGCGAACCACCTCAGCGAGGGGGACCGGTTCTGGGCCCACATCGTGCTGAACACCGCGCCGGGCGACGAGCGGCCGAGCAAGGACGGGCTGGCGGCGCCCAGGGAGCGCGAGGCCCTGGTGGCCTGGCTGGCCGACTCGACGGAGCAGCTGCTGGCCGCCCTGCGCGAGGCCGGCCCGGACCGGTCCTGCTGGGCCTGGTGGGAGCCGCTGGCCTCGCCGCACACGGTGGCCGCCGCGGCCCGCCGCCGCGTCCCGGAGTCGATGATTCACACCTACGACGCCCAGCTGGCCTCCGGCGCCCCGCAGGAGTTGCCGACGACCGAGGCGCTCGACGCTGCCGAGGAGTTCCTCGCCACCGTCTGCACCGTCACGACTCCGTGGCCGGGGGAGCCCGCCACCATGGACTACCACACGGCCGAGGGCCGCTCCTGGCGCCAGACGCTGGACGCCGCCGGCTCCCGCTTCACCCGCCTCACCCCGGCGGAGGCCGCCGACAGCAAGCCCACCGCCGCCCTACACGGCACGGCGAGCGAGCTGGCCCTGCTGATGTACATGCGCGTCCCGGCCGACGCGGTGCGGATGGAGGGCGACGCCGGGCTGCTCCAGCGGCTGCAGGACTGGGACTGAATCCCTGAGTCAGGACAGTAGGTCGTGTCCGGCGGGTCACGGCCGGGGCCGCGGTGCCCGGGAGCCGGCCTCCGTGGCCGTCAGCTCCGTGAGGTCGGCGAGGAGTTCGGAGACGGTCACCGGGTCGAGGTCGGCGAAGGTCAGCGGGTATGTACGAGACGGCCAGTGGTCGCCAGGCCGCCTGTCGAGCCAGATCGTCTCCAGCGTCTGCTCCTCGAACATCTCGACATGGCCCACCGCGATGCCCTGCTCCAGGGCGATGACCAGATACCGCTCGGGCCCGAGCCGCCGGGAGAACCACCGCTCCACGCCCGCGTCCTGCGGCTCGCCCCGCTCCCATCCGCGCTTCTGCAGACCCAGCAGCCTGCCCACCGGCACGGTCACCCCCTCGAACCTGGCCAGGCGCGCACCGGCGGCCTCCTCGTCGGTCACGGCGAGGACAGGCCGGTCGAGCTGGGAGAAGGGCTGCACGATCTTGTACGCGGCGAACAGCTCCGACCAGGTGGCGACCGCGCCGTCCAGGTGCAGGGGGTGGGGGAGCGTGACGGTCGCGTCGTCGGCGACGGTCACCGTCCGGTCGCCGGCATCCGCGTACGTACGGTCCTCGGCCACCCGGAACGCGGTGACCGTCCCCGGCTCCTCGGCCAGCCACACCAGACGCCGCACCAGGAGCCCCATCAACGGATGGTCCACGAACAGCCGGCGGAACTCTCCTCCCGTCCAGGAGCGCCCGGTCACCATCGCCTGCTCCAGGCGCCGCACCTGCTCGGAGACGACCGTCCGGGCCTCCTTCTTCAGGGCGGCGAACCGCTTGCGCTCGGCCGGGGCGAGCTCCGCGTCGTCCCGTACGCCGGGCTTCGGCAGATCCTTCAGGCGCTGCCCGGCCCCGTCCCGCACGAAGGGCTTCAGTTGCTCGTCGAAGCCGACCGTGAAGGCGCGGTCGCCGTAGTCGACGACCGTGCCGCCGTCGGGGTCCAGGCCGAGATCCGGCACCAGCCGGTCACCCAGCTGATCGGCCGTCAGGCCGAGATCGGCGGCGACCGAGGCGATCTTCTCCTGGGCGCGCAGCTTCAGCGCCTTGAACCTCACCCGCTGCGCGATGCCGTGCAGGTGCAGCAGGGCCACGTCCGTACCGATCGCGGCCAGCACGTCGAGCCCGTCGACCGCCCGCTGGTGCGCACCCTCGCCCGGCCAGGCGCGGACGATCGGGGCCAGCGCGCGGACCGTGTCGTCGTCGCCGAACCAGCCGAGCGCGCGGAGCGCCCACGCGTCCTTCGAGGGCATCCCCCCGAACTGCCACTCCTCGAACAGCGCCCAGGCGAACGCCGTGAGGGAGTCCTTCGCGCACAGCTCCCGTACGACGCCCAGGCCCGGGTACACCGCGCCCGGTGTGGACAGCGCGAGCATGGTGAGGACATGGCCCACGGCCGAGGGCGGGAGCGCGCCGCCGCCGGACGTCAGGAGCTGCGGAAGCGCGAGCGGATCGGCCCAGGCACCCGGCTCGGGCATCCGGGCGGGCAGCCCGGCCGTCAGAGGATCGGAGTCGAGGAGGAGTTCGATCGCCTCGGACGCCTCCTGGCCGTACTCCGCCGCCGCCTTCCGTACGACCTCGGCACCGTGCGCCGACACGATCAGCGCGAGCGCCCGCTCGGCGGCGGTCCGTGCCGCGCCGGGCCTGCCCAGGGCGTCGGGAACGAGCAGCCGCGCCGCGTCGGCGCCGTGCCGGGCGAACCAGGCCGTGGCCGTCCTGCCGGCCACCTTGAGCCGGTCCAGCCAGTCGGCCATCAGCCGGGCCACGTCGGGACTGACGAAGGGCATGAGGAGCGGCGCCATCGAGGTCGGATGGTTCGTGGCGACGCGGACGACCGTGGGGAGCGCGAGGAGTTCGTGGCGGGCGACGAACGGCTTGTAGGTGTTCGGGCCGTCGTGGATGCCGTCGCCGCCGCTCCAGTCGGCGATCAGCGGCCGGACCGCCTCGACGGGGCCGTACGTGAACACCGCCACGTCGTGCCAGGAGCTCAGGAGGCCCGAGCGTGCCTGCTCGATCAGCTCCTCCATCGGCCGGTACGGCTGCCAGCCGGTGACCCAGGACTCGGCGACCGCCCACTGCTGCTGCTCGCCCGGTTCCCACGCGATGCGGGGGTCCGCCGGGGCGACGAGCCCGGCCACCACCTTGGGCTTGACGACCTTGCGGGGACGGGTCCAGGGCGGGGATGTCAGCACCTCGGGCAGGGAGTCGAGGGCGACGTCCTCGACGCGTCCGTCCTGGCGCGCGAGCGGCCCGACGAGCGCGGCCGCCTCCTCGGGCAGATCGGGCAGCAGGGCGAGGGCCGTCTCACGATGGGCCGCGACATGGGCCGTGAGGAGCCTGCGGACCGTGACCGCCGAGGTGCCCGCACCGCTCGTGCCCGAACCGCCTGTGCCCGTACCGTCCGCACCGGCGGCCTCCGCCAGCAGGCGCAGGGCCCGCACCGGGTGGCGGTGCGCGGCGGTGACTACGGTGCCCCGCACACGCTTGTCGTCGACACGGGCGAGCAGATGGCGGAAGGCCTCGTCCGAAGGCAGTTCGCCGAGCGCCGCGGCCATGGCCTTGACGCCCTCCGCGTCGATGTGGGGGCCGTTCAGCTCACCGGCGAGCAGGGGCGCCATGGCCGCGCCCACGCCCTCGCCGAGCGTCGCGACGACGGCAGGGTTCCAGCCGCGCCAACCCAGGTCGCAGCGGTCGCCGAACAGGGCGACCTGCTCGGCGGTCCCGAGCGAACACAGCAGCATCCTGCGCACCAGGGAGTCGGCGTGGACGGGATGGCTCAGCCGCGCGCAGCACTCCTCCACCCACGCGCTCTCCGAGGGGACGAGGAACGACACCCTGACCGCCCTGCGGACACCGTGGCGGTGCCCTGCCAGCGCCTCGACCGCGGCGCGGTAGTCGGCCTCGTCCGCCTCCGCCAGCAGGGCCCTGACCCGCTCGAGCGCCACCATGGTGACGCCGTGTCCCCAGCCGCTCGAATCCTCGGGGTTCGCCTCGACCCCGACGAGGACGCTCCTCCGGTCCTCCTTCAGCCACATGTTCCGCGTCTCGCCCAGCTCGACCGCCGCGCAGGCGGCGAACGGCAGCCCGAACTCCGCGGCCCAGGCGTCCGCGACCGTTCCATAGCCTCCTTGCTGGAGGTTGAGCATCCGCGCGAGCGCCGCGGCGCCGACGGCGTCGGGCCCGCCGTCCCGGTGCGCGCGGGCGGCCTCGACGAGCGCGGGGTCGCTCTGCTCGGAGTCCAGCGCGTGCTCGATCGCGTCGGCGTCGCGCGCGAGCCACCCGCGGAGCCTCTCCGGCGCGTCGGCGGCGCCCGCGGGCACGGTGCGCCGGACCCCGCCGCGTCGCGGGTGCAGATTCCGCTTCCAGGCGGCGGGCAGGACGAAGGTGTCCTCGTCGAGCGGGGAGGCTCCCGGGACCTCCGGAGCCACGTGCTCCGTGCTGTCCGGGCTGTCCACGACGTACTCCGAGCGCCCCACTGGCCCTCCCCCTGTCCCTTGTCGATCAGTTGCACCGCACCCTAACGAGCGCCTCTGACAACGGGTTCGGTCGACGGGACCGGCCGACGGGATCAGTCGGCGGCCGTGACCCGTGCCTGGTGGACACGGAGGTGCAGGGTCGCCAGGTCGAGCAGCGGAGTGGGCACGGACAGGGCACGCGCGCGGGCCACCAGGTCGCCGAAGAGGTGCTCCACCTCTGTCGGGCGGCCGGCGACCAGGTCGCGGTAGAGGGAGGGCACCATCGGGGAGCCGGTGGCGGTCACGATGCCGAGGGTCGCGTCCCGTTCCGCCTCCGGTACGGGATGCCCGGCCGCTTCCGCGACCGCCACCGCCTCGGCGAGGACCGCCGGGCCCAGCTCCGCGCCGCCCGGCACGGCGTTGACCTCCCCGACCGTGCCCCGCGTCAGGCTCGTCACCGCGCCGAACGTCGTGATGAAGACCCACTTGTGCCACATGGACGTCAGCACGTCCGACGGCACCAGGACGTCGATACCGGCCTCGGCCAGCACGGACCGGACCTTCTCCACGCGCGCGGTGGGCGTCCCGTCCTGCTCGCCGATCGTCAGATGGGCGAGCGGCGCGAGGCGGACGATGTCCCCGTTCTCGTCGAGCGTGGTGACCACCTTGGCGACACCGCCGAGGACCCGTGCGGCGCCGAAGCGGGCGTTCAGGGCGTCGACGTGGGCGAGGCCGTTCAGCAGCGGCACGATCACGGTGTCCGGTCCGACGGCCGGTGCCACGTCCTCCATCGCCTGATCGAGGGCCGTGGACTTCACCGAGAGCAGGACCAGGTCGTACGTCGTGTCCAGCGCGTCGGCCGTGACGAGCCGGGGTTCGACGGACCACTCCTCGCCCCGGCCGACGAGTCGCAGGGCGCGCTCGCGCAGTGCGGCGGCGCGGCGCGGTCGGACCAGGAAGGTGACGTCCTGTCCGGAACGGGCGAGCAGGGCCCCGAAGTAGCCTCCGGTGGCTCCGGCGCCGACGACCAGGATCTTCATGAGTGCGGACCTCTCGGGGAAGGGTGCGTGGTGGACGGTTCGAGCAGGGGGCGCAGCAGCCGGTGCGGGCGGGCGAGGGCCGCCGTCACCGGGTCGGGCCACAGGGCACCCCTTGGGGGTGAGAGCGTAGACCCCGCGTGGCGCCCGGTGTCCGGCAGCCGGACAAGAGAGACGGCTGAGGGAGAAGGGGACGGAGGAGGGCTAGGCTCGGGCACGATGAAGAAGACCCCACCGACCCGGGAGCCCAAGGCCGACAAGGCGAGCGTGCGACGCCACAATCTGAGCCTCGTCCTGCGCACCGTCCACGACGCCGGCGAGACGACACGCGCGGCCGTCGCGGCGCGCGTCGGACTCACCCGCGCCGCCGTCTCCTCCCTGGTGGAACAGCTCCTGGAGCAGGGCTTCCTGGTCGAGTCGGGCAAGACCTTCAGCGGCCAGGCGGGTCGGCCCGGAACGGTCCTGAAGCCGGCCGGCACCGGCCCTGCCGGGCTCGGGGTCGAGATCAACGTCGACTACGTCTCCGTGTGCGTCGTCGACCTCGCCGGAGCCGATCGCGTCCGGTTCACCGAGCCCCTCGACCACGGTGCCCACCGCACGGCCGAACCGGCCGAACTCCTCGCGCGCGCGGCAGGGCTCGCGGCCGAGGCTCTGCGGAGCGCGGCCGAGCGGGATCTGCGCCCGGCCGGGGTACGGCTCGCCCTGCCGGGCCTGGTCTCCTCCGGAACCGTCCACCAGGCGCCGAACCTCGGCTGGAACCGCGTACCCGCCGACCGGCTGTTCGGCGAGGCCCTCGCCGAGCGGTGGCCGGGGACGCGCGGGACCGCAGGCCTCCCGGGCACCGCCGGCCTCCCGGGCACCGCAGGCCTCCCGGGCACCGCAGGCCTCCCGGGCACCTCGGACCTCACGGTCACCTCCGACAACGAGGCGAACGCCGCCGCGCTCGCGGAACTGTGGTTCGGCACCCTCGGTGACGTACGGAGCTTCCTCTACCTGACCGGCGAGATCGGCGTCGGCGGCGCGATCGTCGTCAACGGTGAACTGCTGCGCGGCGCCCACGGCTTCGCCGGCGAGATCGGCCATCTGCCCGTGGACGCCGACGGCCCGCTGTGCCGCTGCGGCTCGCGCGGGTGCCTGGAGCAGTACGCCGGCCAGTCGGCGCTGCTGCGGGCGGCCGGGGCCGTCGGCGTCGAGGAACTGGCCCGCGCCGCCGAAGCGGGGGAGCCCAGGGCGGTGGCCGCCGTCGAGGGGGCGGGGCGGATGCTGGGGCTCGCGCTCTCCGGCGCGGTGAACCTGCTCGACCCCGAGGCGGTCGTCCTCGGCGGCCTCTACCCCCGGCTGATGGCCCGGCTCGGCCCCGCCGTGGACGCCGAACTCGCCCACCGCGTGGTCTCCGGCCTCTGGACCCCGGCGGCTGGACGCCTGCGCGCCGCGTCGCCCCCGTCCCCCGCGACCCCGGCGTCGCGCGGCGCGGCCGCGTACGTCGTCCGCCAGGTCCTGCGCGACCCCCTGGCGTACACGACCTGACTCACCCGGGGCCGCAATTCGCTCCTCCACACGGCTCCTTCGCCCGCGCGTCCGTACCGGCTCCGCCACCCGCCCGTGGGCACGGCGGCCCGCGGGTCCGTACCCGCTCCGCCACCCGCCCGTGCCCGACTCTCATCCCACTCTCACGTGGGCCTTATCCAGCCATCACCGCACGCCCCTAGCTTCGCGTCCATGTTCTTCACCTACCTCCGGCGCGAGCTGCGCCGCCGCAGAAAGGCGGCGCTCGTCGTCGCCTCCGGGCTCGCGCTCGGTATCGCGTTGGTCATCGTCGTCAACTCCGTGGCCTCCGGCATGAAGCAGGCCCAGACCCAGGTCCTGGAGTCCCTCTACGGTCTCGGCACCGACCTGACCGTCACCAAGGCCCGCGAGGAGCCCCAGGCCGGTCAGCAGGCGCAGCGGCCGCGGTTCGAGTTCGACGCCGGCGAGGACGGCGAGGAACAGAGCAGTGACCGGCTGATGGTCCAGGGCTTCCAGACCCTGGCGGCCTCGACCGTCACCACCGTCGCCAAGCAGGACGGCGTCGCCCAGGCCGTCGGCGGCCTCAGCCTGACCAACCTCAAGATCGACGGCGAGTTCAAGCGCGGCGAGTTCCGGCAGACGCAGCCCGCCCAGCCCGGTGGCCCCGGCGGTGGGAGCGGCGGAGGAAACGGCGGCGGAGGCCGTGTCGAGGGCGGCGGCGCGGCCTTCGACGTCAACTCCTTCACCCTCTACGGCACCGACGTCACCACCCCCGACCTCGGCCCCCTCACCACCTCCACGATCACCGCGGGCCGTACCTTCAAGACCGCCGAGACCGACGCCAAGGTGGTCGTCGTCGACAGCGCCTACGCCAAGCAGGAAGGCCTCGCGGTCGGCGAGACCCTCACGGTCAAGGCGGTGAAGTTCGAGGTCATCGGCATCGCCACCGCCGACAGCGGCCAGTCCGCCGCGCAGGTCTACCTGCCGCTCAAGCAGGCCCAGACGCTCTCGGACTCCAAGGACAAGATCACCACCGTCTATGTGAAGGCGACCGACTCGACGCGGATCGACGTGGTCAAGTCCGCCATCCAGAAGAACGTCGCCGGGACCACGGTCACCACCTCCGCCGACCTCGCCGAGACCGTCTCCGGCTCCCTCGACACGGCCGCCAACCTCGCCACCAACGTGGGCAAGTGGCTGTCGTACGCCGTCCTCGTCGCCGCGGTCCTGGTCGCGGGACTGCTCACCTCCTCGGCCGTCAGCCGCCGGGTGCGCGAGTTCGGCACGCTCAAGGCGCTCGGCTGGAAGAGCGGCCGGGTCACCCGGCAGGTCATGGGCGAGGCGCTCGTCAACGGCCTGATCGGTGGCGCCCTCGGCATCGCCGTCGGCCTGGCCGGCGCGTACCTGGTCACCGCCGTCAGCCCCACCCTCACGGCCGAGCTCGGCTCCGGCGCGCTGACGAGCGGCGGTCCCGGCGGGGGCGCCCGGATGTTCGGCGGACCCGGCATGGGCGCCGCGGGCCAGGGCGCCGGGGGCAAGACCCTCGACATCGCCCTCACCGCCCCGGTGAGCGTCACCACCGTCGGCCTCGCCGTCCTCCTCGCCCTCGGCGGCGGGCTCGTCGCGGGCGGCTTCGGCGCCTGGCGCGCCTCGCGGCTGCGACCGGCGGACGCGCTGCGCCGCGTCGAGTAGCCGGCCGCCCCCACCCCCTTCACGTATCGCAGGAGTTGCACCATGTACGAACTCACCGGCGTCACCAAGCAGTACCGCAGGGGTCAGGAGAGAGTCGACGCGCTCGCCGGCGTCGACCTGACCATCAGGGAGGGCGACCGTCTGGTCATCCAAGGGCCCACCGGCGGCGGGAAGTCGACGCTGCTGCAGATGCTCGGCGGCCTCGACCGGCCCACCTCGGGCAGCGTGGTCCTGGACGGTGTCGATCTGGCCAAACTGCCGGAGAGCCGGCTGACGGCCGTCCGCAGCCAGAACATCGGCTTCGTCTTCCAGTCCTTCAACCTCATCCCGACGCTCACCGCCCAGGAGAACGTGGAGACCGCGCTCGTCCCCATGGGCATCAAGGCGGGCGAGCGGCGCACTCTGGCGGCCGAGGCCCTGGACTCCGTCGGCCTGGGCGAGCGGCGCGGGCATCTGCCGTCCGAACTCTCCGGTGGCCAGCAGCAGCGTGTCGCCATCGCCCGCGCTCTGGTCAAGCGGCCCAAGGTGCTGCTCGCCGACGAGCCCACCGGCAATCTCGACGAGTCGATGCGCGACGAGATCGTGGACCTCCTCGAAGGGCTGTGGAAGGAGCACGGTCTGACGTTCGTGATGGTCACCCACGACAGCGCCATCGCCCGCCGCGCCCCGCGCCTCGCGACGATCCGCAAGGGTCGCATCACGATCAAGGAGAACCGCCAGGCCGAGCCCGTGGAGGCGTAGACCCGCCACCGCGAACCCTCCGGTGATGCCATGATGTGCGGCATCACGTATGAAAGTACGAAACTCGCGCAAAGGTCCTGGGGGGTTCGTGGGAACGGCAACGGGAACGGGTTCGGGAACGATCGGTACCGCGCTGAGCGCACTGCGATCCGCCCAGAAGTCCGCGAAGGGGGTCTCGCTCTACTCCCGGTTCGTCAACCGGCCGGTGGGGCGCGTCCTCGCGGCCGTTTCGTACGCACGCGGCCTGACGCCCAATCAGGTCACGCTCATCAGCGCGGGGTTCAGCTTCGCCGCCGTCGCCGCCGTGGCCCTCTCCGGCCCGAGCCCGATCCTCGGTCTCCTTGTCTGGCTCGGGCTCGCCGTCGGCTTCGCCTTCGACTCCGCGGACGGACAGCTCGCCCGGCTGCGCGGCGGCGGCAGCCCGGCGGGGGAGTGGCTCGACCACGTCGTCGACTGCGCCAAGATCACCGCCCTGCACCTCGCCGTGCTGATCGCCTTCTACCGCCACCCCGGCCACTTCGGCACCGCGGACGACGGCTGGCTCCTGGTCCCCCTCGGTTTCCAACTCGCCGCCGTGGTCACCTTCTTCGGCGGTCTGCTGACCGAGAAGCTCAAGCCCCGCCCGGCGCCGGGCACCCCGGCCGCGCAGCCGTCGACGCTCCGCGCGGTGGCCCTGCTCCCCGTCGACCACGGCGTCTTCTGCCTGGTCTTCCTGCTCCTGGGCTTCGGAACCGCGTTCCGCTGGAGCTACACGGCGCTCGGTGTCGCGAGCGCCGTGTTCCTCCTCGCCTTCCTCGCCAAGTGGTTCCGCGAACTCAGCGCAGTCCCTCGCTGACCCCGCCGACCCCGGTGCCCGGCTCGGCCTCCTGCGTCAGGAGGTCGAGCGCCCGCCGGAGCTGGGTGCTGGAGGTGTGCATCGTGTACGGGAAGTAGACGATCTCCACCCCCACCCCCGCGAAGTCCCGCTCCAGACGGTCCCCCTTGGGCGTGCCGCGCCAGTCGTCGCCCTTGAACAGCACGTCGAATCTGACCTGTTTCCAGGTCTCCAGCTTGTCCGGCACCGTCTCCACGAAGGCCGCGTCGACGTACTTCACGTTGCGCACGATCTCAAGGCGTTCCACCAGCGGGATCACCGGCCGGCGGCCCTTGGCCAGCTCCGCCATCTCGTCCGAGACCACCCCCGCCACCAGGTAGTCGCACTGGCTGCGCGCGTGGCGGAGGATGTTGAGGTGCCCGATGTGGAAGAGGTCGTAGGCCCCCGGTGCGTAGCCGACGCGGTACGGCCTTCCTGCGGTCATGTACGAAACCCCCCAGGTGCGTTCGCGCTCCCCAGCGCGAAGGAGTTTCGACGATAGCGTGCACGTTCCGTTGAGAGTGGGTGAACGACTAGGGTGAAGTCCGGTTCGCGTCACTGGGGGAGAGGGGCGGTCGCGTGGGCGAAGTGACGTCGGGGAGCGGTGACTTGGGGACTCGGGCCGTGCGCAGACGGCTGCTTCTGGTCTCCACGAACTATGCCCCCGAGCACGCCGGGATAGGCCCCTACGCCACACAGATAGCCGAGCACTGGGCGGCCGGCGGGCACGAGACACACGTCCTCGCCGGAATGCCGCACTACCCCGCCTGGTCCCTGGACCCGGCCTACGCCGGGGTCTGGCGCCGCACGGAGGAACGCGCCGGGGTCGTCGTCCACCGCAGGCGCCACACGGTCCCCGCCCGCCAGACCGCCCTGAAACGCGCCGCGTTCGAGGCGAGCGTGCTCGCCCACGGACTCCTCGCGCCCCCGAGCATGGCCCGCCCGCACGCCGTGCTCGCCCAGCTGCCCAGCCTGGCCGGCGGGGTCATCGGCGCCCGCCTCGCGGCCCGTTGGCGCGTCCCGTACGTTCCCGTCGTCCAGGACCTGATGGGCGCGGCGGCCGCACAGAGCGGCATCAGGGGCGGCGACCGCGCCGCCGCGCTCGCCGCCCGCGCGGAGACGTACGCGCTGCGCCGGGCAGCGCTCGTCGGCGTGATCCACGAGACCTTCGTCGACAAGGTCGCCGCCATGGGCGTCGACCGCCGCCGCATCCGGCTGGTCCCCAACTGGTCCCACGTGCAGGGGCCTTCGGGATCCCGCGCCGAGACACGGCGACGGCTCGGCTGGGACGACGCCGAGACCGTCGTCCTGCACTCCGGCAACATGGGCCTCAAGCAGGGGCTCGACATCCTCGTCGAAGCGGCCCGCCGCGACCCGAAGATCAGGATCGTGCTCCTCGGCGAGGGCAACCAGCGTGCCCACCTTGAGGAGTTGGGCGCCGATGTCCCCAACCTCGACTTCATGCCACCCGTCGGCGACGACGCGTTCCCCGACACCCTCGCCGCCGCGGACGTCCTCGCCGTCACCCAGCGCGCCTCGGTCCTGGACATGAGCGTGCCGTCCAAACTGACCTCGTACTTCGCCGCGGGACGCCCCGTCGTCGCCTCCGTGGCCGCCGAGGGCGGCACCGCCCAGGAAGTCCTCCGCTCCGGCGCCGGAGTGCTCGTACCTCCGGAAGATCCCGACGCGCTGCTGGCCGAAATCCGTAGACTCGGCGCAGATCCGACGGCCGCCGACGCGCTCGGCGCCCAGGGGCCCCGACACGTCGAGGCCCATCTGACCCGAGCGGCCGGACTGGCCCGGATCGACGCACTGATCGACGAGGCTCTGGGGGGTCCGAGCACGTGACACACTCGCACGTCACCGCGGTCGAGGACGACGAACCGGAGCTGCTGCGCGACCAGTTCCGCCAACTCCTGCGCTACCGCGCGATCATCACCGCCGGCATCGGCCTCGGACTCCTCGGCGGCGTCTGGTTCGGGATGTCCAACGCCGACACCTACGTGGCCACCAGCCAGGTCGTGCTGCGCGCCCCCGTCAACGACCCGTTCAACCCCAGCATCTCCCAGGACAAGACCCTCAACATGGGGTCGGAGCGGCAGACCGCCCTCAGCAGCAGCGTCGCCGAGCAGGCCGCGAAGAAGCTCGGCTGGACCGGCACCATCGGCCGCCTGCAGAAGGACCTCCAGGTCACCAACCCGCCCCAGAGCCAGGTCCTCCAGTTCACCTACACCGCCGACACCCCCCAGGCCGCCGCCGACCGGGCCAACGCCGTCACCCGTGCCTACCTCGAACTGCGCCAGAAGCAGTGGACCGACCTGAGGTCCACCATGCTCGCCGGACAGCAGCGGCAGCTCGACGAGGTGGCCAAGAAGCACGACCAGAAGACCAAGGAACTCGACCGGATGCCCGACGGGGCGGCCCGCGACGCCGAGTACGGCGTCAAGACCAACCTGCTCAACCGCATCAACGAACTCGACGCCCGGATCAGCCAGCTCAAGTCCCTCGACATGTCGCCCGGCACCGTCATCCGGGTCGCCACCGCCCCCGGCTACTCCGACGGCCCCGGACTGCCCATGAGCCTCGGCCTCGGCGCCCTCGTCGGGGTGGCGCTCGGCCTGCTCGCCGCCTGGGTCCGGCTCGTCTTCGACCCCGCGCCCCGCTCCGCCGGCGACGTCGCCCGCGCGGTGCGCGCGCCCGTCCTCGGCACCCTGCCGCGCGGCGCCACCGACGTCCTGCTCGCCGACGACCACACGGACCCCAGGGCCGCCGAGGAGTACCGCTCCGTCGCCTTCCGGCTCGCCTACGACCAGCGGTTCGCCGACCGCCGCCGCCTGCTCGTCGTGGCCCCGCGCGGCTGCAACCTGGCGGCCGTCGCCGTCGCCTCCCACCTCGCCGCCTCCTTCGCCGAGACCGGCAAGGACGTCCTGCTCATCGAGGCCGATCTGCGCGACCCCACGCTCAAGGGCCGGCTCCGCGCCCACGCGGCGACCGCGCCCCGCTGGAGCAACCCGGTCGAGAACGCGGACGCCGAGGAGAACGGCTGGCCCACCGGACGCCAACTCTCCGTCGACGCGGGCGAGTCGGGCTCCTTCGGCCTGGTCCCCGGCGAACGGGTGCGGAACGTGGCGCGCGCCCTCACCGGCCCCCGGGTCACCCGGCTCATCGCCGAGGCCGACTCGCCGAACGCCACCGTCGTCGTCCTCGCCCCGCCCGTCCTCAACTACGCCGACGCCCTCGCGCTCGTCGACCGCGTCGACGGCGTCCTCATCGTCTGCGACCCGCGCGCCGTCCACCGTACGGACCTCCAGCGCATCCGCGAGTTGATAGCGGGCGCGGGCGGCACCGTCCTCGGGGCCGTCGTGCACACCGCGGGCAGGCGCCGCCGCCGCGCCGCCGGGAAGCAGGCCCGTCGGGGGCCCGGCGGCGGCCGACGGCACACCCCGCCGCCCGCCCCCGACGAGTTCGCGGCGGAGCCCGAGCAGATCCTCCTCGGCGACGGCTCCGACACCGTCGCCCTGCGCGCCCTGCGCGCGGACGAGCTGCGCGGCGGCGACGTCCACGCGGGCGACCGTTGAGGCGTGCCACGACCGTCGCCGCCTCGGTCCTGGACCAGGCGGCGGCGAGCCTCACCAACATCGCCGTCCTGGTGATCGCGGCCCGCGCCTCCAGCGCGGACGGCTTCGCCGCCTTCTCCATGGTGTACATCGTCTTCACCGTGCTCCTCGGCCTCGGCGCGGCCTTCGTCGGCCAGAGCCTCGTCCTGGAGCGGGGCGCGGAGCCCGAGGTCGGCGCGGCGGTCAGGTCCGCCATCGCGTTCACCGCCGCCGCCTCCACCGCCGCGGGGATGCTCCTCCTCGCGGCGGGCGCCGTCATCGGCGGCCCCACCGGACTCGCCGTGCTCGCCCTCGGCGCCGTCCTCCCGGTCGTCCTCGTCCAGGACGGCCTGCGGTACGGCTTCTCCGCCCTGCGCACGCCCCACCGGGCCCTCGCCGCCGACCTCCTCCGGCTCGCCTGCGCCGTACCGGCCCTGCTGCTCCAGCCGTCCGGCAGCTCACCGGCCCGCCTCGTCCTCGCCTGGGGCCTCTCCGCCCTGCCCGCCGCCCTGCTCGGGCTCGTCCTGCTCCAGCCGTACGTACGGCAGCTGAAGGGCACGCCCCGGCGCTATCTGCGCCGGGACCACCTCGGCCGCCGGTTCGCCGTCGAGTTCGCCGTCGGCAGCGGCTCCAGCCAGCTCGCCGTTCTCGGCCTCGGGCTCCTCGCGAGCCCCCTCGTCGTCGGCGCGCTCCGCGGCGCGAGCACCCTCTTCGGTCCGCTCAACACCCTCTTCACCTCGGTGAACGCCTTCGGTCCTCCGCTGCTCGGCCGCGCCGGCTCACGGCGCGCGACCGTGCGGGCCGCCGCGGTGCTCGCCGCCGTCCTCGCTCTCGTCGCCCTCGGCTGGGCCGCCGTCCTGTACGCCCTGCCCGACCGCGTCGGCCGCCAACTCCTGGGCGCCACCTGGCAGTCGACCGCCGCCCTGCTGCCGGCCACCGGAAGCCAGTACGCGGTGATGGCCGCGGGCACCTGCGCCCTCGTCACCCTGCGCGTCCTCAGTCCCCGCGCCACGCTCGGGGTCCAGGTCGTCTTCTCCCTGCTCTCCGTCGCCCTGATGCTCGCCGGCCACGCCCTCGCCGGCGCCCCCGGCGCGGCCTGGGGCCTGGCCGCCGGCTCGGCGCTGAAGGCGCTCGCCGCCTGGACGCGTGTGGCGCGCGTACGACCCGAGCCCGCCGAGGACCGGCCGGAGGATCAGCGCAGCACGGCCCCCTTGTCCTGACGCCAGGTCATCACCAGGGCGACGCAGATCAGCGCGATCGCCACCCGCCCGGAGGCCTGGAGCAGCGGGCCGCGCAACAGGATGAAGGAGTACCCCGCGACCAGCGGCACCACCAGCGAGATCAGACTGCCCGGCGGCGCCCGGCGCGTGCCCCGGCGGGCGAACCGCCCGTCCACCCGCGCCGCCGCGTAACCGAGCCCCGTCATCCCGGCGGCCATGCCCACCGCGCCGAAGTCGATCCACAGTTCGGCCCAGACGGGGGAGGAGAGATTGGTGTTGACCGCCCCCATCCACTGGCCGACCATCACCCCGGTGTCGCGCGGCTTGCCCGGCCACACCGAACGCGGCACCGCGAAGAACACCGACCCGGCCAGCTGACGGCCGTACCGGTGCCGGCTGCCCGACTCGACCAGCGTGATGGTGTTGGCGAACATGCCCACCTGGTCGTAGTCCTTGAGCGCCAACGGCTCCAGGACCGATGTCGTCTCCACCGGGCGGTAGTTCTTCTCGTCGTAGCGGAAGCGGTCCGAGAACGGGAAGACGATCAGCGCCATCACCACCCCCAGACTCAGCGCCGACCGGTACATCGCCGCGCTCACCGGGAACACCGTGAACAGCAGCGAGAACATCACCGTGAGGAACCAGTAACGCGGGTTCGAGATGGGGTTGTTCACCACCAGGTTCAGAGCCACCAGGGCCAGGAACACCGTGACCACCATCGGCCGGCGCCGGGCCCGCCGCGAGGTGACGAGCCAGCGGCTGTACACCAGCAGCGCGAAGAGCGCCGGGACCGTCCCGAAGCCGCGCAGGAACGCCTGGCCGGCCTGCGAGTCCGCCTGGGAGACGCCCGCCTCCTCGATCCCCGCGATGATCTCCTGACGGCTGGAGAAGAACACCGCGGGCCCGCCGAGCTTCATGATGAACAGGCCGCTGCACGCGAAGGCGAGCAGCACGAGCAGATACAGCCGCCGCCGGTGGACGAGCACCGGCCGTCCCTCCGCCCGCCGGGACGTCCCCGGCCTGCCCCGGGCCAGCAGAGACCCCACGTCGAAGGCGGCGCAGCCGACCAGCACCAGGGCGACCGCCGTCGTCAGGTCCGAGCGCGGGCCCACCACCGGCGTCGGCACCCGGCCCAGGACGGCCTGGGCGAGCGGAGCCACCCCCATCGCCATGTAGACGAAGAGCCAGAACGAGCCCTGCAGCAGCTTGCGGCGGCTGGTCAGGATCATCGCCGAGAGCCGCGCCCCGGCGTACATGGTCAGCGCGATCTGCAGGTAGTACGCGGCGTCGTGCACGCCCGCGCCGGGCTGGATCGCCACGAGAAGCGGCAGGAACACCGTGAAGCCGAGCACGAGCGGGATCGAGAGGGCCCGCGACAGCAGCGTGCGCGGCGACACGGCGGGCGCGAGCAACAACGGCGCCGCTACGAAGGCCCCCGGGGCGCCACGACCCGGCGCGACGCCGTCCGGTGCGGCGGGGTCCGGTGCGGCGGGGTCCGGTCGCGCCGGGGTTTCCGTACCGCGCATTTCGGTCGTCATCGCGCCCCCTGGAGTCCGGCAGCCACCGCTTCCCGGATCTCGAAGTCCCCACCCCGGCCCCTCACTTCAGGCCAGTCTACCGACGCCCCCCTGTCACCTCCCGGTAACCGTTAGTCTGATCGGCGGGCGCCTGGGGAGGCGCCGGTGGGGGTGAACTCATGCGGAATCTACCGGCCTTCACACTGGCCGGATACGACAAGGGCCGCGGCAGACTCGTCCAGGCCCTCTGGTTCGCGGTGATGAACACGGTCTTCATGGCCTGGTTCTGTCCGGCCCGGCTGCGGGTCGCGCTCCTGCGGGCCTTCGGCGCGACCATAGGCGACGGCGTGCTCATACGGCACCGGGTCAGGATCCTGTGGCCCTGGAAACTGACCGTCGGCGACCACACCTGGATCGGCGAGGGCGCCTGGCTGCTCAACCTGGAGCCCATCACCCTCGGCGCCCATGTCTGCGTCTCCCAGGAGGCGTTGCTCTGCACCGGCGGTCATGACCACCGGGCCGCCGACTTCCGCTACCGCAACGCGCCGATCACCGTCGAGGACGGCGCCTGGGTCGCCGCCCGCGCCACCGTCCTCGCCGGCACCACCATCGGCCGGCACGCCGTCGTCGCCGCCGGTACGACGCTCCACAAGGACCTCCCGGAGCTGACCCTGCACACGGCCGAGGGCCGACGACCGGTTCCGGTGCCCGCGTGAGCCGCCCCGGGGGCCGGAATCCCCTCAAGGTGCTGCACGCGGTCACCCTGCACAGCCCCACGCACGCCTTCGGCGGGCCCGTCCGGGTCGCGGTCAATCTCGGCAGGGGCCTGGCCGCGCGCGGCCACCAGGTCCGGCTGACCGCCCTCGGCGACGGCTTCCCCGGCGCCCTGCCGACCGACGTGGACGGCGTGCCCGCCCGGCTCTACCGCGCCCGCTCCGTCCTCCCGCTCGGCTTCAGCGGCATCACCTCGCCCGCGCTGCTCGCCGGGGCCACCGGCCTCGTCAAGGACGCCGACGTGGTCCACGTCCATCTCGCCCGGGACCTCGTCACCCTGCCCGTCGCGCTGGCCGCGCTCCGGGCCGGCCGCCCGCTGGTGCTCCAGACCCACGGCATGGTCGACCCGAGCGACAAGCCGCTCGCGAGGCTCCTGGACGCGGTCGCTGTGCGCCGCGTGCTGCGCGGGGCCTCCGCCGTCCTGTACCTGACGGACCGCGAGTGCCGGGATCTGGACGCCGTCGTCGGCGGCCCGCTCACCGGAGCCGTACGCCTGGTCAACGGTGTACCGGCGGCCGCGCCGGAGCCGCGCCCCGCGCCGACCGGGCCGCCGCGCATCCTGTACGCGGCCCGGCTCCAGGCCCGCAAACGGCCGACCGACTTCGTGGCGGCCGTCCCCGAGATCCTGCGCCACCACCCCGACGCCACCTTCGTCCTCGCCGGCCCCGACGAGGGCGAGCGGGCCGCCGTCGACGCGCTCGTCGCCCGACTGGGCGTCGGGGAGCGGGTGAGCCTGCCGGGGCCGTTGACCTCGGAGCGGATGCTGGAGGAGCTGCGCCGGGCCGACGTGTACGTCCTGCCCTCGGTCGACGAGCCCTTCCCGATGTCCGTCCTCGAGGCGCTGTCGGTGGGTACCCCGGCCGTCGTCACCACCTCCAACGGGCTCGCCCGGGACATCGCGGACGCGGGCGCGGGCCGGGTGGTCACGGACGCGGCCGGCCTGGCCCCGGCCGTACGGGAGCTTCTGGAGCCGGGCGCGCACTCCGCCGCGTCGGCCGCGGCCCGGAAGCTGGCCGCCGAGGCCTTCTCGATGGACGCGGTCCTGGACACCCTGCTCGGGGTGTACGAGCGGGCCTCCGGACCGCGCTGAACCCCTCCTCCTCAGGACGCGGGAGAGCCCGGTGCGGTCCTCGGACCGCACCGGGCTCTCCTCGTGCCGGATCCACGAGCTAGGCGGGCACCCAGGCGTAGCACGCGCTGGAGGTGAACTCCTTCGTCCCGGCCGGGACGTTCGCGCGCACCGGCCCCTGGGCGCCGGGCGCGGGACCGGAGGCGAGGACCTTGCCGTCCGCCCCGAGTGCCTGCCACGCACAGGCCGGATTCGTGGTGAGGGCGCGATAGCTCCCGGCCTTCGGCGCCTCGACCGTGCCCTCGCCGAAGCCGGTACTCGCGGCCGCGAGCAGCGGTTGCTGCGCGGGGCACAGATGCGTGATCACCGCCTCCGCGTCCGGGATGTCCCCGGCGACGATCGCGCCGATCGCCGCGTCCTTGTCCCGCTTGGCCGTGCGCTCGATCCGCTGGCAGGACTCCTGCCCGGTCTGGAGCACGGCGGCCGGGTCCGTGTTCACCGGCACCCGCCCGCTCAGGTACTTCTTCTCCTTCTCCGTGAACGAACCCGTGACGGGCTTCAGTTGCGCGTCGGGCACGACCGGCCCCTTGGACGCCGAGGCGGAGGCCGAGGCGCTCGGCCCGGCGCTCTCGGCCGCCTCGGCCTGCCGGTCGGGCACCGCCGCCGAGCGGGTGGGCGTGGGCCCGGCCGCCTTCGGCGCATCGCCCGTCCCCTCGGAGGAGCAGGCGGTCAGGACGAGCAGCGCGGCGAGCACGGCCGCCGCCGCTGCCGGGCGCCGGTGAAGAGGTCGACGCATGAGGGAACTCCCGTGGTACGTCGGACGCGGGGCCCGGTCGGCCGGGCCCCGCGTCCGGTGGTGGAGGGACGGTGACCGGTTACGGCGCGCCGAAGGTCAGGACCAGCTGCGGAGTGCCCTCCGCCGCCGTGGCCTCGGACGACCAGAGCCACAGCGGGTCGGTCCCGGTGCTGGTCAGCGCCAGGCTGTACGAGCCGCCGAGCGCGGCCGTGACCGCGGCGGTGTCCAGCGTGGCCGAGTAGACGGTCGAACCGTCCACCGCGCCTTGCAGCGTCCCCACCGGAGTCCCCCCGAGGGCGGGCCGGTTGTTGTACGTCACCGTGTCCTGCGCCCAGGCCCCCGTGACGGGTACGACCGAGACGGAGTCGGTCGATCCCGCGCCGGTCATCGTGGTCGTCTTGACCGCGAGCCGGGCGCTCTTGAGGACCTTGCCCGCCGGGGCGGCGGGCAGCGGGAAGCGCAGGTAGGACTCGTACGCCGAGGTGCCCCGGACGGCCAGCGAGCTGGACGTGCCGTAGTTGGTGCCGGGAGCGCCCGCGTTGGCGTACGTGTCCTCCGTGGCCGTGACGGTGGTGACCGTGTCGGCGGGGGCGGTGGCCAGGCTGTGGTGCTGGGCCACCTGCGTGCCGGTGAGGGCCGTCGGGTAGACGGCGGCCTCGTCGAGCTGGCCGGCGAAGAAGCTGCTCGACGGGCGCAGCGGCCAGCTGCCGAGGTTGTCGGCGCCGACGTGCCAGTAGCCGTCGTACTGCTGGTTGGTGGTGACGCTGTTGGAGCCGACCAGCTTGCCGTCGATGTAGAGCCGCATGCCCTCCGGGCCCTGGGTGCCCACGGCGTGGTGCCAGGCGCCGTTGTTGTACGAGCCGAGGGAGGTCAGGGTCCGGGTGGAGCCGCTGTACACGCCGAACACGATGTTCCCGAAGTTCGTCATGTACAGGTGCTTGTCGTAATTACCGCTGTTTCGCGTGGTGTTGTTGCCGAAGCCGATCAGCTTCCCGCCGCGGGTCGTGGTGGTCTTGAACCAGGTCTCGACGGTGAAGGGACCGGTGACCGCCTGCCGCTTGTCGCTGTGGATCTGCTCGTCGGTGCCGTTGAGCGCGACGGCCGTGGAGGCGCCGGAGACGGCACCCGGGGTCTGGCGCAGCGCCGGGGCGTTGACGTACAGACCGCTGTTGTTGCCACTGTCGGAGGAGTCGGCCGCGTACGGCGTCGTCGACTCGTCGAAGCGCCAGTACAGCGACGCCCCGTCGGCGATCACGCGGGAGGCGTACGGCTCCGGGGAGGTCGGCACGGTCACGGTGGACGTCGCCGACAGGGCGCTGGTGTTGCCGTCGGCGTCGCCCGCGGTCACCCGGTAGCTGTAGGTCTGGCCCGGGGTCACGGCGGTGTCCTTGAACGACACCTGGGGGCGGGACCAGTGCAGCGAGTCGCCCTGGACGGTGGCGATCGGGGTCGCGGCGCCGTTGCGGTAGACCTTGTACGTCAGCCGCGAGTCGTCCAGGTCCAGGCTGGAACGCCAGCGGATCTGCACCGCGTTCGGGGTCACGGCGGCGGCGCTCGCCACCGGGACGGTCGGCGCGCCGGTGTCGGGACCCGACGCGAAGCGGGTGAGGCCCTGCGCGGGCGCTCCGTTGGTGGTGGTGAACTCACCGCCCACCCAGAGGTACTTGGTGGCGCCGGTGCCCGAGATGGTGAAGGCGCGCGGGCCGATGCCCTCGCCGATGCCGTCGTTGGTGTCGGGGAACCAGCCGAGCTTGCCGGTCGACGTGGTCGGCTGGGCGAGCAGGTGGTAGCGGCGTCCGTCGGGGAACTCGCCGACGCTGGAGCAGTCGTGGGCGTGCGAGGCGCTGTAGAGGACGCCCTCGTACGAGCGGACGGCCTGGGTGGCGCCGAGGCAGGTGTCGCGCCAGCGCTGTTCGAAGTTCGACAGGTTCAGGGCGATCCGGCCGTCGAAGACACCGCCACCGGTGCCCTCGTTGCCGGTGTAGAAGCCGGTGGCGTCGGTCTCGATGTCCTTGACGACGGAGTTCTGCGGGATCCAGCCGTTGGGGTACGCCTTCGTCACGGCGCCGGTGGTGGCGTTCACCACGGCCAGGGCGTGCGAGTTGGCGCCGTTGACGGTGAAGAAGTCCCCACCGAGCAGGACGTTCTGGCCGTCCGGGGTCACCTCGACGGCGCGTCCAGGCTCGTCGGCGTTGGCCGTGAACGGCAGCAGGTCCCCGCCGGTGGTGATGGCCGCGAACCGCTGCCGGGTCTGCCCCTCGACGGTGCCGAAGTCGCCGGCCGCGTAGATGGTGGTGTCGGTGACGGCGAGCGCCCGCACGGTCGCGGGGAAGCTCGGGGTGAAGCCGGCCCTCGGGGTGCAGGTGGCGACGTCGATCGCGGCGAGGCTGGAGACCGGCGTGCCGTTGACGGCGCCGAAGTAACCACCCGCGTACAGCGTCTTCTTGTCCGGCGAGACGACGAGCGTCCGCACGGTCGCGGTGCCGCTGCCGACGGTGAAGGAGAGGGTGCAGTCGGTGGGCGCGCCCGTGGCCGCGTCCATCGCCGCGAAGTTGACGGCGCTCTTCGCGGCGCCGGCGGTGCCGTCGGGCGGGCGCACCTCGGAGAAGGTGCCGCCGACGAAGACGGTGTCGTTCGTCTCGGCCAGTGCCCAGACGACACCGTTGGTCTGCCAGGTCGGCAGATCGTCCGCGGTGAAGGCCACCGGCGGCGTCAGGGCCGCGGCCGTCGGGGCCAGAGAGCCTCCGGCTCCGGCCGCGACGGTCAGGACGAGGGCAGCGGTGAGCCCCCAGGATCTACGCATGTTCCCCCCAGGCGTGATAGCCCAGTCAATGTGGCGTGAAGTGGTGCAACTGCCATCTGATGAATGCGAACTGTACGACGAACTGACAGTCGGAAAAGGCCACTTGGCGAATCTCGTACCACCCGGCCCCGCAGTCGCCCGGGCCGCCACCGCCCCAGGGGCGACTGCGGGGCCGGAAGCCGCAGGTCAGCGGTCGATGCGCACCGTGGCGCCGGCCAACTGGTCCTCCACGAGCCGGACATCGGCGTCGACCATGATCCGGGCCAGCTCGTCGACCTGTACGGAGGGCTTCCAGCCGAGCAGGTCCCGGGCCCGGCCGGCGTCGCCGATCAGCGCGTCCACCTCGCTGGGGCGCTCGTACTTGGGGTCGTACCGCACGTGCTCGGACCAGTCGAGTCCGGCGTGCGAGAACGCCGTCTCCACGAACTGCCGTACCGTCGACGGGATTCCGGTCGCCACCACGTAGTCGGTCGGCTCGTCCCGCTGGAGCATCCGCCACATCGCGTCGACGTACTCGGGGGCGTACCCCCAGTCGCGTACCGCGTCGAGGTTGCCCAGATAGAGGCGGTCCTGCAACCCGGCCTTGATCCGGGCGACCGCACGGGTCACCTTGCGGGTCACGAAGGTCTCGCCCCGGCGCGGCGACTCGTGGTTGAACAGCACGCCGTTCACGGCGAACATCCCGTACGCCTCGCGGTAGTTCACCGTCGCCCAGTAGGCGAAGACCTTCGCCGCGCCGTACGGGCTGCGCGGATGGAACGGGGTCCCCTCGTTCTGCGGCGGCGGGGTGGCGCCGAACATCTCCGAGGAGGACGCCTGGTAGATCCGGGTGTCGATGCCGCTCGCCCGGATCGCCTCCAGGAGCCGCAGGGCGCCCAGACCTGTCACGTCACCGGTGTACAGCGGGGCGTCGAAGGAGACCCGTACATGGGACTGCGCGCCGAGGTTGTAGACCTCGTCGGGGCGGAGGTCCCGAAGCAGGTTCACCAGCGCCACACCGTCGGAGAGGTCCGCGTGGTGCAGCACGAAGGAACGATTCACCTGCTGCGGGTCCTGATAGATGTGGTCGATCCGCTCGGTGTTGAAGCTCGACGAGCGGCGGACCAGGCCGTGCACCGTGTAGCCCTTGGACATCAGCAGTTCGGCCAGGTACGAGCCGTCCTGCCCGGTGACGCCGGTGATGAGTGCGGTCTTGCCCATGCGTGCTGCCCCTCCCTGGCGGACCGGCCCCCAGCCGGTCCGGGTGATGCGGTTGTGGTGTGTTACAGGCCTTTGATCCTGATCTGAGGTACTGCGGGCCCACTCGGCCTGGCATGATCCGGGCCATGACTCAATCGACGAGCGCAGCCCCGAGAGCAACGACGTCGTACCTGCCCGAGCGGGCCCGGATATTCGTCGCGGGCCACCGCGGCCTCGTGGGGTCCGCGATCGCCCGCCGCCTCACCGCCGACGGGCACGAGGTGATCACCAGGACCCGCGCCGAACTCGATCTGCGCGACGCCGAACGCACCGCCGCCTTCCTCGCCGAGACTCGTCCCGACGCCGTCGTGCTCGCCGCCGCGAAGGTCGGCGGGATCATGGCCAACAGCACCTGTCCGGTGCAGTTCCTGGAGGAGAACCTCAGGATCCAGCTCGCCGTCGTCGCCGGCGCGCACGCCGCGGGCGTCGACCGGCTGCTCTTCCTCGGCTCGTCCTGCATCTACCCCCGGCTCGCCCCGCAGCCCATCACCGAGGACGCCCTGCTCACCGGCCCGCTGGAGCCCACCAACGAGGCCTACGCGCTGGCCAAGATCGCCGGCATCGTGCAGATCCAGGCATACCGCAAGCAGTACGGCGCCGCCTACGTCTCGGCGATGCCGACCAACCTCTACGGCCCCGGCGACAACTTCGACCTGCAGAGCTCGCACGTCCTGCCCGCCCTGATCCGCCGCTTCCACGAGGCCCGCGAGGAGGGCAGGGAGGAGATCACCCTCTGGGGCTCCGGCACCCCGCGCCGCGAGTTCCTGCACGTCGACGACCTCGCCGCCGCCTGCGCCGTCCTGCTCGACCGCTACGACGGCGACGAGCCGGTCAACATCGGCTGCGGCGAGGACCTCACGATCCACGAACTCGCGCGTACAGTCGCCGACGTGACGGGATATCAGGGCGAGATCGCCTGGGACACGAGCAAGCCCGACGGCACCCCGCGCAAGCTCCTCGACGTCTCCCGGCTGACCGGCCTCGGTTGGAAGCCCGCCGTCGCCCTGCCGGACGGAATCGCCGCCACCTACGCCTGGTGGCGGGAACAGCACTGATCTCATGCGGCGGCCGGCCCGTCAGTACGCTCCGCGACCGTCGACGACGGCGCGGAACGTACGGGCCATGACATCCACGTCACTGGTGAAGGACCAGTTGTCCACATAGTGCAGATCGAGCTCGACCGTCTCGTCCCACGACAGGTCCGAGCGGCCGCTGATCTGCCACAACCCCGTCATCCCCGGCCGCACGGCAAGGCGCCGCAACTCCACGTCCCCGTACCGCGCCACCTCGTCCGGCAGCGGAGGGCGCGGCCCGACCAGCGACATCGACCCGAGCAGGACGTTGATCAGCTGCGGCAGCTCGTCCAGCGAGGTGCGGCGCAGCAGCCGGCCCACCCGCGTCACGCGTGGATCGCGCCGCATCTTGAACATCAGGCCGTCGTTCTCGTTGGCGCGCTCCAGCTCCGCCTTGCGGGCGTCGGCGTCCAGGAACATCGTGCGGAACTTCCACATCACGAACGGCACCCGGCCCTGGCCGATCCGCACCTGCCGGTAGAAGACCGGACCCTGCGAGCCGAGCCGCACGGCCGCGCCGATCGCCAGGAACACCGGCGAGAGGACCAGCAGACCGAAGGCCGCGCCCGCGCGGTCCACCACGGACTTCAGCAGCGGCTGCACCCCGCTGCGCAGCGGCGGCGCGACCCGCAGCAGCGCGAGACCGGCCGCCGACGTGGTCTCCAGGCGCTTCACCGCGCACTCCACCAGGCCCGGCGCCAGGGCCAGTTCCGTCCCGGCGTCGTGCAGCCCCCAGGACAGCCTGCGCAACCGCTCGCCCGCCATCCGGGGACCGGCCGCCACGAGCACGATGTCCGCCTCCAACTCGCGTGCCGCCGTGAGGACATGGCAGGTGTCTCCGTCGGCGCTCTCCGGTGTCGCGGTACTCAGCCGGGCCGCGACGGGCGCGCCGGTGCGGACCGGACCCTCGCCTATGGCGACCACGCCGACCACGACGTACGGGTGCTCCGTCCGGCCGGCCAGGTGCTCGGCCACGTCACCGGCCGCCGTCGGCTCGCCGAGCACGAGCACCCGGGTGACCACCTGTGCCTCCCGCCGCGCCGCGACGAGGTGATGCCACGTCAACTTCGAGCAGATGAGGGTGAGTACGGGCGCGGGCAGCAGCACGGCGAGGCAGAGCAGCGCCGGATGGTGCAGATCGGCGGCGGCCCGCAGCACGGCGAGCACGCCCAGCAGGATCAGCCAGTCGTGCAGCACCGGCAGACTGCCCCGCGACTCCCCGAGCTCCCGCCGCGCGTACCTCCGCCGCAGCGCACGCACGACGACCCAGGACAGGGCCGCGACGAGGGCGCTCGCGAAGGCGTACGGCTGGCGCTCCAGATGGAGGACCGACGCCACCGGCACGCCCACCCCCAGGGCGTCGACGGTCAGCGCGAGGACCGGGTACCAGCCCGCCTTCGCCCGCGGGCGTGGCGCTGCGGACGGTGAACCGGCAGCGGTATCAGTGGAGTTGGTCTCAGTGGTGCGGGCATGCCACATGTACCCCCCAGGCACGTGTCGACGTTCGCCACCCTGTTCGTCGACCCCCTGATCGACGAACAAGCGTCGCAACGCCGGAACAGTACGACATACGCGCGCACGTCCGCTGCAGTTCACGCGAACGACCTCAGAAGGTGATGGCGTATTCATCTCGTGACATCGGGGCCGGTGTGGACACGGCAGGGCGCATGATACGTCTGTCCAACGGGAGTTGACGCACGTGAAGCCATGGGGAGAAGGGGTGGGGACGTGTCGGTGGGGGACGAGGTCGCGGTGGGGGAGAGAGTCGAAGATGTGGCGGAAAGCACACCGTCCGTCACGCGACGTAAGCGCCGAGTGAGCCCGAAACGCGTCCTGCTGGCCGCGCTCGCCCTCCTCGGCCTCGGCATCCTGCTGGCCGGCGGCGCCGGCTGGTGGGCGGTCGAGCACTACACCGGCAAGGTCGACCGCATCCCCGGCGCCTTCCCCACCCACGTCCCGCCGGCCGAGCAACCCGCCCCCTCCAAGGGTGGCCAAACGTTCCTGCTCGTCGGCGTGGACAGCCGCTCCGACCTGCCGACCACCGGGCGCGACGCCAAGGCCCCGACGTGGACGTACGGAGCCCAGCGCAGCGACACCATGATGCTGGTCCACCTCCCGGCCGACCACGCCGGCGCCTACGTGGTCTCCCTGCCCCGCGACTCCTGGGTCGACATCCCCGGACACGGCAGGTCCAAGCTCAACGCCGCCTTCTCCTGGGGCGGCCCGCCCCTGCTCATCGACACCGTCCAACGCCTCACCGACGTCCGCGTCGACCACCTCGCCGTCATCGACTGGGAGGGGTTCAAGCAGCTCACCGACACCGTCGGCGGCGTCGACCTCCGCGTCGACGGCACGGTCCGCCACATGAACGGCGAGCAGGCCCTCGTCTACGTACGCGAGCGCAAGAACCTGCCCCGCGGTGACCTCGACCGCACCCAACGCCAGCAGAACTTCCTGCGCGCCGTCCTCACCAAGGCCATGACCACCCGCAACCTCACCAACCCGGTCCGCACCGCCGAACTCCTCGACGACCTCACGGCGAGCGTCAGCGTCGACGACCGGCTCAGCGACGGCGATCTGCGCCAACTCCTCTGGGACCACAAGTCCGTACGCCCCGCCGACATGGTCTTCATGAACGCGCCCGTCACCGGCACCGACACGATCAAGGGCCAGTCCGTCGTCCTCCTCGACGCGAAGGAATCCGGCGCCCTGTGGGAGGCGATGCGGAACGACACCATGGCCGCCTACGTCGCCGCTCACCGCACCGACCGCCTCGGAAGCGGTACGTCCTAGCGGACCACGACCCGCCCGCCACCCGCCCGACGGTGGTTGTTCCCCCGCCGGTCATCGGCTGTACTACAGCCAGCCCGCACGGACCCCAGCCCGTCCGCGGGACCGGCGGGAGCGCGAGCGAGCGGCCCCGAAGAACCCCAAGGACGCCCATGGCTGACAGGTCCTCAGGCGGGACGCACAGGACGTCCGGACGGCGCGGGATCCTCGCGGCCCTCGCCCTCGGCGTCCTGCTCCTCGGCGCCTGGGCCGGGATCGCCACGGCGGGCGCCCTGCGCGCGGACGGGCCGGCGGACACCGCACCGGTGTCCCCGAAGGCGTACAGCACCGCCCTCCCCTTCGACCTGCCGCCCGCCGCCGAACTGCGCCGCTCGCCGAAGCTCGTCTTCGCCCACTACTTCACCCCGTACCCCCTCTCCCTCGACAACGAGCCCGCGGACCGCGACTACTACGCGCGGAACTACCTGACCCCGGACGGCGAGAAGGGCAAGCACAGCGCCTACGGAGGGCTCCTCCGCGACCGCCCGCTCCCGGCCGCGCCCGAGGACGGCGACTGGGAACTCGCCCACCTCCGCCAGGAGATCCGCGCGGCCCGCGACGCCGGGCTCGACGGTTTCACCCTCGACCTGCTCTCCGAAGCCGGACGCCACCGCGAGCGCGCCGAACTCCTGCTCAGGGCCGCGCGGGAGGAGGACCCGGGCTTCCGGATCCAGCTCATGCCCGACATGACGGCGCTCACCGCCGCCACCCCCGGCTCGCTCGCCGACCTCCTCGCGGACCTGGCCCGACAGCCCTCCGCGCACCGGCTCCCCGACGGCAGGCTCGTCGTCACCCCGTTCAAGGCCGAGGCGAAGAGCCCGGAATGGTGGCGGACGATGATGCGCGAACTGGAGACCCGGCACGGCATCAGGACCGCCCTCGTCCCGCTCTTCCTCGACTTCACCCCCGACCGGGACCACTACGCAGCGATCAGCCACGGCCTCTCCGAGTGGGGTGCCCGCAGCCCCGACCGGCAGTCCGGCGCGGTCGCCGACGCCCGACGGGCCCACCGGCTCGGCAAGATCTGGATGCACCCCGTCTCCGTCCAGGACGCCCGGCCCAACCAGGGCCTCTTCGACGAGGCGGGCAACACCGAGACCCTGCGCGCCAGTTGGCAGGCCGCCATCGACGCCCGCGCCGACTGGGTCCAGCTCACCACCTGGAACGACTACTCCGAAGGCAGCCACGTCGCGCCCTCACTGCACAACGGCCACGCCTACCTGGACCTCAGCTCCTACTACCTGACCCGCTTCAAGACCGGCACCTGGCCCACGATCCTGCGCGACACCCTCTACCTCACCGCGCGCGTCCAGTTCGTCGACGACCTGCCGCCCGCCGGCCGCCAGCCCCAGGTGATACGGCCCCGCGAGGGCACCGCCACCCCGCGCGACACGGTCGAGGTCCTCTCCTTCCTCACCGCCCCCGCCGAGATCCGCACCAGGACCGGCACCACCACCGACGCCTACCGCGCGCCGCCCGGGGTCCACGCGCGCCTGCTGCCGCTGCGCACCGGCCACAGCTCCGCCACCGCCGTACGGGACGGCACGACCACCACGACGGTCACCAGCCGGTACCCGGTCCGCCGCCCCGTCGACCGGCAGGACCTGCAGTACTACGCGGTGACGAGCGGACGCGCGCAGCGCTGAGGCGGTTGTCAGTGGCGCGTCCTAACGTGAGGACATGACGACGCAACGGGGGGTCTTCGAGGCGGCGACGGGGGACGAACCGCCGCTGCCGGAGGGAGACGTGGAACAGAGGTCGCGTGAGGTGCGGGCGGCCCTCGAAGGGCTGCTGCAGATCCGGCGGCTGACAGGCGGGACGGGCGTCGCCGAGTGGGAGCGAAGACAGCCCGTCCGGGCCGTCGCGCTCGTTCTGGAGGCGGCTGGGATCACTCCCTCCGCCGTCGACGCCTCCGGCGCGCGGGTGGCGACGGGCTACCGGGTCACGGCGGGCGAGCGGCCCGGCACGGCCGTGGTGGAGTGGGTCGGACCGCCCGCCGGCGGGGCCGCGCAGGAGGAGGAGTCCGCCCTGCGCCGCTGCGTACCCGCGCTGGAGCGGCTCGGTTGGGAGGCGCTGCTCTACCGGGGGCCGCGCCGCAGGCGGTTCCTCGAAGTGGAGCCGCTGGTCCCGCGCCGGGAACCGAGCCCGGCTCGGGGCTGATGGCCCGGTGTCCGAACTCAGGCCGGCTTGCGCCACACGGAGACGTGCTTCGCGGAGTCCTGGGTGAACGGAGACCCGTCCCAGTCCGCGACGCGACGTTCCAGCTCGAGCCCGGCGATCCGCGCCATCAGGTCGAGCTCCGCCGGCCAGGCGTACCGGTGCCGGGAGTTTGCGCGGCGGTAGTGGCCGTCGTCGCCGTCGCGGGTGAAGTGGTGCGAGACGAGCATCTGCTCGACCAGGTCGAAGGTGTCGAAACCGAGATGCCGCTGGGAGACGTCGAACGGCACCGCGACCTGGCCCGGCGGCAGGAGCCGCAGCGGCGGCACAAGCAACTCGATGACGAACCGGCCGCCAGGCTCCAGATGCCGGGCGGCGTTGCGGAAGCACTCGACCTGTTCGTCCTGCGTGAGCAGGTTCGTGATGGTGTTGTAGACGAGGTAGACCAGGGTGAATCCGCCGGCAACGGCGGTGGTGGCCATGTCTCCGATGACTACCGGGAGGGTGACCTCGTCGGTCTTGCGCCGCAGCACCGCTGCCATGTGCTCGGACAGCTCGATGCCCACCACCGGTACGCCGCGTTCCCGGAGCGGGACTCCCACCCGTCCGGTTCCGATGGCGAACTCCAGCGCCCGGCCGTCTCCGGCGAGCTCGGCGAGGAAGGCGAGGGTCGGTCCGAGAGCGGCAGCCGACGACATATCGGCTTCCTCGGCGTCGTAGCGGTCGGCGGTTGCGCGGGTCCACAGTTCACTGCTCGTCACGGGTGGCCACTGTGCCGTGTTCCGTGGGGTGCTGTCGACGCATTTGGCTCTCGGCGGCTCGGCGTGCACCCCCCCCGCAACCCAGGGAGCGTCCCGCGCCGGCTCGGGCGTCAGGCGATGGAGGCGGACACGATCGCGGAGACCGCGAGATTGCAGGAGGCCGTCACCCAGACCGCCGGGTGCGGCTGCGGGTCGACCAGGGTGGCGCCGAGCTTGCCCGGCGTGACCAGGTCCACCACCAGGAAGGCGACGGCCATCATGACGAGACCCAGCAGACCGAAGGCGGCCGTGGAGGCGAGGCCCTTGCCGAAGTCGTCGTAGGTCGTCCAGATGGAGGTGAAGACGATGCCGCCGATACCGAGCAGCGCGGAGCTGAGCAGCGTCGCGGCGTTGCGGTTGCGCTCCTCCCATATCTGGCGCCCGAGCTTCCCCGGCGTGAGCACGTCCACCAGGACGATGCCGAGGATCAGCAGGACCACGCCGAGGGCGCCGTAGGCGGAGGCCCGGCCGAGGCCGTTGACGATGTCGCTCATGGGTTGCCGGCTCCGAGAAATGAGTGATCGTGAGTGATCGCGGTCAAGGACCGGCAAAATGTAGCGCATAGGCCGAGGTCGGCTGCCCGGTGGGACGGTTCAGATGCCCGGCGGCAGGTCCTTCGCGCGCGAGCGCACCCGCAGAGCGGTGGCGATCTCGACGGCCCCCACGACGAGCAGCCACACACCGCCGAGGACGATGAGCACCGTCGCCGATTCGAGCGGCGACACGATGAGGACGATGCCGGCCAGGGCGTTCACGACCCCCAGGAAGATCTGCCACCCCCGGGCGGGCATCGCCGGGTCGGAGGCGGCGGCCACGGTCATGGTGATCCCTCGGAACAGCCAGCCGATCCCGATCCACAGCGCGAGCAGCAGGGTCGACTGCGTCTCGCCCTTGAAGCAGAACAGGCCCAGCAGGATCGACAGCGTGCCGCTGATGAACGCCATCACCCGCAGCGCGGTCGAGGCGTGCGTCCCGAAGGCCGCGACCAGTTGCATCACACCGCTGAACAGCAGGTACAGGCCGAACAGCACACCCGCCACGAACAGCGAGGCACCCGGCCAGACGAGCACCAGGATCCCGAGGACGAGCGAGGCGAGCCCGGCGAAGAGCAGCGCCTGCCAGGCGGCGCCGGCCAGCATGCCGATCGGCCCGGGCAGCACGTCCTGGTCCCGGCGCCCGCTCCCGTAGGGGTCGGCGTCGTCGGACGGTCGGTGCGGGGTCTGGGTCATGGGAACACTCCCGTCCACTCAGAGCGGTGTCGCGTACGAACTGAGGAAGAGCGCCTCCGCGAGCGCCATGTGCTCGATCTCGCCGGGATCCACGCTCTCGTTGGGGGCGTGGATGAGACAGCCCGGCTCCTCCACGCCGATCAACGCGATCTCGGCGTCGGGGAACTGACCGGCCAGGACGTTGCAGAGCGGGATCGACCCGCCCTGCCCCGACTGGACCATGTCCTTCCCGTACGCCTCGCGCATGGCCGCGCCCAGCGCCCGGTACGCCGGTCCGTCCGTGCGGGCCCGGAAGGGCTGCCCCGTGCCCTCGGCCTCCACCTCGACCTGTACGCCCCAGGGCGCGGCCGAGACCAGATGGTCGGTGAGCGCGCGCAGCGCGACGTCCGCGTCCATCCCGGGCGGGACCCGCAGGCTCACCCGGGCCCGCACCTTCGCCTGGACGGCCGCGGAGGAGCCCACCACCGGCGGGCAGTCGATGCCGAGGACCGTGACCGCGGGCCGGGCCCACAACTCGTCCGCGACCGAACCCGAGCCGAGGAGCGCGACCCCGTCGAGGGCCCCGACGTCGGTACGGAACTGCTCGACCGGGTAGGCCACCCCGTCCCACCGGCCGTCGCCCGCGAGGCCCGTGACCGCCGTGTCGCCGTGCTCGTCGCGGAGGCTGTCGAGGATCCGCACCAGCGCGGCCAGGGCGTCCGGCGCAGGGCCGCCGAACATGCCGGAATGCATCTCGCCCTTGAGCGTGGAGACGGTGACGACGACGTTGGCGAGCCCGCGCAGCGAGGTCGTCGCGGTCGGCAGGCCGAGCGCGAAGTTGCCGGTGTCGCAGATCAACAGGCAGTCCGCGGCGAAGAGTTCGGGCTGCATCGGGACCAGCTGTTCGAGCCCTCCGGTGCCCTGTTCCTCCGAGCCCTCGGCCACGAACTTCAGCGACACCGGGAACCCACGCCCGCCCGAGGCGTCGCGCAGGGCCCTGAGCGCGGTGAGGTGCATGGCGATGTTGCCCTTGCAGTCCGCCGTACCGCGCCCGTACCAGCGGCCGTCGCGCTCGGTCAGCTCGAACGGCGGAGTGGTCCAGGCGTCGTCGTCCAGCGGCGGCTGCACGTCGTAGTGGCAGTAGAGGAGCACGGTGGGGGAGCCCTCGGGGCCCGGCGCGTGCCCGACGACCGCGTCGGTGCCGTCCGGGGTGGTGACCCGGCGCATGTCCTGGAGCCCCGCCTCCGTGAAGGCGCGCACCAGGAAGTCGGCTGCCCTGGCGCACTCCTCGGGCGGGAACTGGCGGGGGTCGGCGACCGAGCGCATCGACACCAGCTCGGTCAGGTCCTCCTTGGCCCGGGGCATCAGCGCGCGGACCTGGGCGCGGAGCGCGGCGGTGGCGGCGGCCTCCGTCGTCCCGACGGACTCGGTGGACTCGGCGGACATGTGCACCCACTTCCATGCGGCCTGCTCCTGGGCGGCGGCCCGAGCGGCAGAGGCCCTCCCACTCAAGCAGTACGGGACAAAGGCCGCAAAACTTCCCCGTGTGGAGCAACAACACCGACGCCCAGGGGCGGGCCGCGGCGACAGTGGGAGACGACGGTGAAAGACCGCCGTGATGACGTACGCCTCCTGCCGCCTTGCCCAGGGAGACCCAGATGACCACCCTCAACCGACGCGACCTCGGGCTTCTCGTCCTGCGGGTCGGCACCGGCGCCGTTCTCGCCGCGCACGGCACGCAGAAGCTCTTCGGCTGGTTCGGGGGCGGAGGAGTGGAGGGCACGGCGAAGGGGATGGAGGCGATGGGCTTCCACCCGCCGCGCGAGAGCGCGATCGCCGCGGGCCTCGGCGAGACGGGCGGCGGGGTCCTGCTGGCGCTCGGCCTGGCCACCCCGGCGGCCGGCGCCGCCGCGGCCGGGGCGATGGCGGGCGCGGTCGCCGTCCACGCCCCGGCGGGCTTCTTCGCCCAGGGCGGCGGCTACGAGTACCCGGCGTTCCTCGGCTTCACGGCGGCCGCCATCGGCATCGCGGGCGCCGGCCGCTACTCCCTCGACCACGCCACCTGCCACGTCCTGGACCGCCCCTGGGTCGTCGCGACCGCCTTCCTCGGCAGCGCCGTCGCGGCCGCCGCCGTCGTGGGCCGCCGCGCCCAGGCCAGGGCGGAGGCGGCGCACGAGGCCGAGACGGACGAGGCGTAGGCGGACGGGGCGGAGGGAAGGCGGGGCGGAGACCGACAGGGCGTCCTAGTCGAGGAACTCCCCGTCGCGGGCGACGACGACCCCGCCGTGGACGACCATGTCGCGGCGGGGCATGTCCACCACGACCTGGGGCAGGCACTCGCCCGCGACCAGGACGAAGTCGGCCGGGGCGCCCGGCGCGAGGTCGGCGTGGGCGAGGCCCATCACGTCCGCGCCGCCATGGGCCGCGACGCGGTAGCACTCCGCAAGCTCCTCGTCGAGCCGCACGTCCGTCACCCAGCCGAGCAGCTGCGCCCGGTGGAGCATGTCGGCGTTGCCGAAGGGGCTCCAGGAGTCACGCACGCCGTCGGAGCCGAGCCCGACCCGCACCCCGTGCTCGCGCAGCCGGGCGATCGGCAGGACGAGGGAGTCGGACGGCGCCACCGTGGTCAGGGCGATGTCCTGCTCGCCCAGGTCGGCGGCGAGGGTACCGAGTTCCCTGTCCGTCAGACCCGGGAGGCAGAAGACGTGGCTGACGGTGACCCGGCCGGCCAGGGACAGGGCGCGGGTGCGTTCGACGATGCCGCGCAGGGCCGAGAGCCCCTTCTCGCCGCGGTCGTGCAGATGGATGTCCACGCCGACGCCGTGGCGCTCCGCGATGCCGAAGACGAGGTCGAGCTGCTCGTCGAGGGCGTCGTCGAACCCCGCCGGGTCGATGCCGCCGATCATGTCGATCGCACCGGAGCGCGCCGCCTCCTCCAGCAACTCCGCCGTGCCCGGAGTACGGACGACTCCGTGCTGCGGGAAGGCGACGATCTGCACGTCGAGGGCGTGCCGCAGCCGCTCGCGGGCCTCCGCCACGCCCTCCACACCTGCGAGCCCGTAGGCGGGGGCCACGTCGGCGTGTGCGCGCATCGCCCGCGTACCGCGCGAGACGGCGTGCGCCATGAGCCCGTACGCCCGCTGCGCCACGGGCCGGCGCTGGGCACGGAACAACTCGACGTCCTGGGCGACGTAGTCGGCGATGCCGCTCGCCGGCCGCCGAGAGACCCAGGAGCCGCCCCAGGTCGTCTTGTCGGGGTGGATGTGCGCGTCCACGAGTGAGGGGAGCGCGATCCGTCCGCCACCGTCGACGACCTTCGCGCCACGCGGCGCCGGACCGCCCGCCACGCGGCCGTCGACGACCACGAGATCCGTCGCCTTCGCGGCGCCGAACACCCGCACGTCACGGAAGACCACGGCCTTGCCCCGAGGCCCGGGCCGGCCGGAGGCCGCCGCCTCGGCCGGGACCGCGGCGACGCCCGACGTGGCCGTCGCCCCGGCGAACGCGGCGGCGCCGGCCAGCATCGTGCGCCGCGACAGAGGGCTGGAGGCGCCGGGGGAGGGGGAGGAGGACTGCACGGGGGCTCCTTGGGGCTCGGGGGAGGGCGGAGAGCGGGTGTGTGGGGGCGGAGAGACGTTCCGGGACGCGGGGGCGGGCAGCCCCCGCGGCTGAAGGGGGACCGTTCGACGGGGAGGTCAGAGGGCGAAGCCCGCCCGTACCACCCGTACCGGCTGCTTGAGCACGGTGACGTCGGCCAGCGGGTCGCCGTCGACGAGGATCGCGTCGCCCGCGAAGCCGCGAGCGAGGCGCCCCGCCGTGCGTTCGAGGCCCAGGAGGCGGGCGGCGCCGGTGGTGGCGGTGCGGATCGCGTCGAGTGCCGGCAGGCCGGCCGCCCGCATCAGTTCGACCTCCCGGCCGATCGGGCGCACGGTGCCGCCGGACGAGTCGGTGCCGGCGGCGAGCGGGACACCGAGTTCGTACGCCGCGAGGACGGCCCGCTTCAGGACGGGGAGGTACGTGCGGCCCCGCTCCGCGAGCACCGGGTCGGGCGAGTCGGCCAGGCCCGCGATGGCGGTGAGGGTCGGGGTGAAGAACGTACCCCTGCGGCGCATCTCGCCCAGGGTGCGCTCGCCGACGAACGCGCCGTGCTCCAGGGAGCGGACGCCGGCGGTGACCGCGTCGTGGCAGCCCTGCTCGCTGTAGCTGTGGCACAGCACGCCCTTGCCGCGCCGCCGGGCCGCCGCGACGATCTCCGAGAGCTGCTCGTGCGAGTAGACCTGGGTGAGCGGGTCCTGCTCCGGCAGACCGGCGCGCTCGTTGACCCGGGTCTTGATGACGTCCGCGCCGCGGGCGAGGTTGACCTCGACGACGCGGCGCAGGGCCTCCGCCGAGCGCACGCCCTCCTTCAGCCGGGCGAGCGGGGTGAGGTCGGGGTCGGCGAGCACGGTGTCGCCGAGGTCGGGGGTCACGAAGACTCCGGCGGCCGTCAGCCGGGGCGCCAGGGCGGGGCTGTGGCGGGCGAGTTCGCGGACGGCGATGTCCTGGTAGAACGCGGTCGATCCGCTGCGCGCGCTGGTCGCGCCCTTGCGGACGGCGTCGCGGGCTTCGGCTGCGGTGCTCAGGTGGATGTGGGCGTCGATCAGGCCGGGCAGGATCCAGCGGCCGTGCGCGTCGAGCACCTCGACATCTCGGGGGGCGGTGAAGCTGCCGTGGGGCCCCGCGGCGTGCACGATCCCGTCGAGGACGAGGACCGCGGCGTCCTCGACGACCGCGCCGGTGGCCGGGTCGAGGAGGGAGCCGCCCCGGATCAGGAGGCGTCCGCCCGCCCGCCGGGTGTCGTGGGCGGTATCGGTGCCCGTCCCGTCGGCGGCGGCCGGGGCGGCGGCGGCCATGGTGCCGGCGAGCGCGGCGGCACCGGCGAGGACACCGCGGCGCGTCAGTCGGCCGGACGGCGGCGGGGTGGCTTCGACGCACATGGGGGCTCCCTGGGAAAGGGGACAGTGGCACTCCGTTTTGTATACCAAGGAGAGAATGGCGAGCAAGAGTGGTGCTGAAGGTGCAGGAAAATGCGCGGCGAGAGGGTGCGGCGACCTATCTGGTATACAAAGCCCTATGCAGGGCCGAAGAGGGAGCGCAGTGCGACCGTCCTGCTGTCGCGCACGTGCAGCAGGGTGCTCGCCGCCGCGGCCTCCGCGTCACCGGCGGCGATGTGCCGGTACATCTCGGCATGTTGGGCCCGCATGTGCGCCGGTTCCTCGCGCAGCCCGAAGAGCAGCCGCAACTGCCAGCTGAGCTGCTCCATGGTGCGCGCGAGCAGCGGATTGCCCGCCAACTCCACGACTCCCTCGTGGAACGCCGTGTGCGCGGCGACCTCCCGCGTCCCCTCGTCCGCCGCTGCCGCCGACTCGGCCTGGCGCAGCGTCGCCTCCAGAGCGGCGAGCCCCGTGGCGCCGCCCGCGACGACGGCCCGAGCGGCGAGCCGCGACGCCTGGACGGCCAGCGGCTCCCACACCTCGTACAGGTGCTCCACGTCGACGCGTTCGAGGCGTCGCACGCGGACGCCGCTGTGCGGCAGCAGTTCCAGCAGCCCCTCGGCGACCAGCGCGCGCAGCGCCTCCCGAACGGGCACGCGCGACATGCTCAGCTCCTCGGCGACCTCGCGCTCGACGAGTCGGGCCCCCTGCGCGTACCGCCGGTCGACGATGCGCCGCAGGACGGCGTCCCGCGCCTGCGCGCTGAGCGAGGCCGATCCGCTCGCCGCCGAGCCACTTCTGCCGCGCTCTGCCACCTTCGCCGCCTTCTCCGTCTCTCATCACGGGCGTGCTCCCGCCGCGCGTGCCCGTGGCGAGAATACGTCCCTCCGGTACATCAGCGGCCGTACGTCCTCCGGCAGAGGTCGACGACGCCGGAGGGAACGGCACCCGACCCCTCGGCCTGCCTGCACAGGGCGCGCAACCCGGTCGGCGACTCGGTGCGCGCGGGCTTCTTGGGCTTCTTCGGCTGCCGGCGCGGGGGTGCCGGGGCGACCGTGGGCCGGGAGGCGGCGGGGACCGACGCCTTCCGTTTCCCCTTGCCCGCCGCCCGATACCGCTCGGGCTCCGGCCCGGCCGCGGGCGCCGCCCCGGCCTCCGGCTCGGTCGCGGCGAGCGTCTCCCTGGGCTCGGCCTCCCGCGGCGCGGGCCACTCGGGCAGCGGCGCCGGCGGTCGTACGGCGGCCGGAGAGACCTCGCCGCCCCGGGCGGACGGACTCGGGGCGGCGGGCGGGGGAACGGCGACGCAGCCGCTCGTGAGCAGCGCGGTGAGCAGGACAAGAGTCGTTCGGCGGTCCATGGGGCCCACGTTGCCCGAACCGCGCCGCCGAGGCCCCGCGCACGCCCGCCGGCCACCATCACGAGTGAACGGAGCTGCTCCGTCCCCTCCCGAGACCCCTACCCCTCGGCGCCGGCCCGGCGCGCCGCCGACGGACGGGACACCAGTTGGACGAGCGCCAGCAGGCTGAGCGCGAACATCACTATGCCCAGGGGGACATGGAGCGACGGCATGTGCGCGATGCCCAGGATCACCTGCACCGAGGCGAGGGCGAGGAATCCGGTGGCGTAGGCGATGGGGCGGGGCGAACCGCCGCCCGGTCGCCACGCCAGGATCGCGGCGAGGACGTACAGCATCGAGGCTCCGTACATCACGCGTGATCCGACGTCGTGCAGCAGCGCGCCGAGCGACGAGGACAGCAGCATTCCGGCGGTGACCGCCTGGAAGAGGAGCGCGGCGGTCTGCAGGGCGATCGCGACCCGCAGGAACGTGACGCGGCCCCGTACTTCCGTCGTCTGTACGGCCATGACGTGGTCCTCTTCTCTCTCTCGGTACTGTCTCGTACGTCCGACGACGCAGGCCCGCGAAATGTGAGGCGGGCGTTCGCACGCGGACGAGGAGAACGAGGGAGCGCAGTGGCAACGAGCATGGACGATCCGACCGAACCGGGCCTCGGTGTGATCGTCGCGGAGCGGCGGCAGCTGACGAACCTCGCCTACCGGCTGCTCGGTTCACTGGCCGAGGCCGAGGACGCCGTGCAGGAGACGTACACCCGCTGGTACGCGATGCCGAGGCAGAAGCGCGAGGCCGTCGAGTCGCCGGGCGCGTGGCTGACGACGGTGGCCGGCCGTGTCTGCCTGGACGTGCTCGGGTCGGCGCGGGCCCGGCGCGAGCGCTACGTCGGCGCGTGGATACCCGAGCCGCTGCCCGACCGTACGGAGTGGGGCGGCGCACGTGCGTCGGAGGCCGGGGCCGATCCCGCCGACCGGATCACCCTGGACGAGTCGGTCAGCATGGCCTTCCTCGTCGTACTGGAGTCCATGACGCCCGCCGAGCGGGTGGCCTTCGTGCTGCACGACGTCTTCCAGTACCCCTTCGCCGAGATCGCGGAGATCCTCGACCGGACGCCCGCGGCCTGCCGTCAGCTGGCGTCCTCGGCCCGGCGGCGCATGCGTGCCGCGAAGGACCCCTCTCCTCCGGTGGCCGGACAGGCCCATCTGGTACGGGACTTCAAGGAAGCGTGGGAGGCCCGGGACATCGGGGCCCTCGTCGGCCTGCTCGACCCCGACGCCGCGATGATCGCCGACGGCGGTGGCAAGGTCGGCACCGTCCTGCGCCCGGTCGAGGGCGCCGAGCGCATCGCCGAGTACCTGATCCAGATCGCCGCCGTCGCCCCGGGCCTTCAGCTCATGGAGCGCACGGTCAACGGCCGCCCCGGCCTGGTCGCCCAGCACGCCGACGTGACCGTCACCGTGGCGGCGTTCGACGTCACCGAAGCCCGCATCACCCGCATCTGGGCCGTGCGCAATCCGGAGAAGCTCCGGTCGTGGAACAGCTCGGGCGGCGAACTGGAGGGTTCCTAGCCCGCCTTGGGCCGTCGGCTGTCGTGTGCCGCCCGGCTCACTGGGACGTTCGGGGACGCAGCACCATGTGCGGCCCTTCCGGGGCGGCCGCCATGGCGAAGGGGAACCGGTCGACCTCGAGACAGAGCGCGACGTCGTCCGGATGGACCCCCTGACGTACGCCGTTCGTCAGTTCGGCGGCGGCGCGTGACTCCGCGGCGCGGCGGACGAAGCCGGCGGCGTCCGTCCCGGCCCCCGTGGCCCGCCGCGCGATGTACTGGGCGCACGCCAGATCCTCCTCGGCCTGCCCGTCCTCGCCCGTGACCACGAACGTGACACTCCCGCCGGCGCGCGTGCGCAGGACTCGGGCCGTCGCCTCCGCCACCACGAAGCTTGCGCACAGCACCAGCGGAGCGTCCTTGACCGCGAGGGCACCGACCGTCCCCGCCGTCGTCTTCTGGACGACGGTCCGCCCGCCGAGGTCCATGGACCGCAGCAGGCCGGGGGAGTTGACGGTGTCGAACCCGGGCGCGGGCGGACCGTCCTTGATCGCCACCCAGTCCGGATGGTCGTCCTTGAGCGCGAGGGCCTCGGCCGGGGACCCGGCGAGGACGATCTTCTCCGCCCCCTGCGCGAAGGCCCAGGCGGCCACGGTGAAGGCGCGCATGACGTCGACCACGACCGCCACGGACGGAACTTCGGCGAGATCGGCGATGCCGAGGAATCGAGCGTCCATGCCGATCATGGTCGCGCATGCCCGGTCCGAAGGGCCCGGGGGGTGGTCACAGCCGCTCCACCGGAAGCGCTTCGTACGCCTCGCGGAGCGCGTGGAGCACCGGGTCGTCGGTGGCGAACGGCACGGCACCGACGGCCTCCACCGGGCGTACCCCGACCCCGGCGCTCGTGGCGAAGACGGCCCGCATGGCGGGCAGTTCGTCGACGTGGACCGGCCGGACGGCCGAGCCGGGCACGGTGGAGCGCAGCATGCGCATGGTCACCCCGGGCAGCACGTCCGCCTCAGGCCACACGACCCGCCCGTCTCGGTCGACGAACCCGACGTTCCAGGTGCATCCCTCCGAGACCAGACCGCCAGGCCCGGTGAACAGGACGTCGTCGAATCCGCCCCGCCGTGCCTCGCGCCGCATCCGGAGCTGGCCGAACAGCGCCGTGTGCTTCACCGCGGCGGCGTCCCGGACGTAGGGCAGCGCGGCCACCCGCAGCGGGGGAGCGGGCAGGACGCCCGCAGGGCGGGTGGTCACGAGGACGTGCGGGTCGGCCTGCTCGCCGGGGCGGGCGATGTCGAGCGCGGGATCGAACACGGTGACGCGCACGGTCAACGCCCCGCCCCGCCCCCCAACCCCCTCCTGCCCACCGACCTCCGCCCGCACCCAGCCGAGCACACGCTCCGGGTCGAGATCCGCGCCGAAGACGGCGGCGCAGTCCCCGACCAGCCGGTCGAGATGGAGCGAAAGACCCGGAACGGCTCCGCCCTCCACCCGCATGGTCGTGAAGTGTCCGTAGTTGCCGAGGGCGAGCGCCGCCAGCTGGGCGACGGTGGCTGGTTCTCCGTTGACAGTGGCCATGCCTGCAGTCTCCCCCGCGCCCACCCCCACGGCGCAGCCATCGGACACGGCGCCCACCTCGCGGGTTCCACCCAGGTTCACCCGCCGGACGCGCGGCACGCCGACACTGCGTCCCATCCCGTGCTGATCAGCGCATGGGGTCAATGGCATATGCCGATGTACGGAGGTCATGCATGATGAGGCGTCGTGAGCTGCTCGGAGTGGTCGGAGCGACCGTCGGCGCGGGGGTGCTGGGGGCGGGAACGGCCGAGGCCGCGTCCAAGGGCGGTCGGCCGCGGCCGTCGCACCGCACGCTCAAGGTCCTCCAGTTCAACATCTGGCTGGGCGGCAGCCAGGTCGCGGGCGGCCGGGCGGGCATCGCCGACACGATCGCGGCGGTCGAGCCGGACGTGGTCATGCTCAGCGAGTCGAACCCGGTCCGGGTCGCCAACACCCTCGCCGATCTCGCGGCCCGTGGACTGACCTACTACGACAACCGGAACCCGACCGACCCGGCGGTGATCTCGCGCTACCCGATCATCGAGCACCAGTCGTTCCCGTCCTGGTCGAAGGCGGTCATCGACGTCGACGGCACCGAGGTCGCGGCCTACTCCGGGCACCTTGAGTACCGCTACTACGCCAACTACCTGCCCCGCGGCTACGGCGGCGGTACGCCGGCGCCCCTGGAGACGTCCGAGTACGGCTGGGACGAGATCCCGACCGGCCCGATCACCGACGTCGACCTGATCCACCGGATCAACGAGGCCTCCGGCCGGACCGAGGTGACCAGGACGGTGCTCGCGGACGCCGCGAAGGAGCGCCGCCGGGGCCGGCTCACCATGCTGGCCGGCGACTTCAACGAGCCGTCGCACCGGGACTGGACCCGCCGGACGCGCAACCTGTTCGACCACAACGGCACCGTCGTCGAGTGGACGACGACCAAGGCGATCGAGGACGCCGGGTTCCGCGACAGCTACCGTGAGATCAACCCCGACCCGGTGCGCACGCCGGGCTTCACCTGGCCCAGCGACAACGCGGGCGCCGAGCCGGGACAGCTCACCTGGGCGCCGAAGGCGGACGAGCGGGACCGGATCGACTTCGTCTTCTACCACCCGGACCGCCGGATCCGTCTCCTCGACAGCGTGATCGTCGGTCCGTCCACGTCGATCGTGCGCAACGAGCGGGTGGAGGAGCCGGGCCGGGAGAGCTTCCGCGAGCCGAGCTGGACGTGGCCCTCGGACCACAAGGCCGTCCTCAGCACCTTCCGGGTCTCCACCGCCCGCGACCGGGACTGATCTCCGGCACTCTCACGACCTGTCCCGCCGACGCCCTCCTCCCCGCGGCCGTCGGCGGGACACCGCGCCGGCCGCGGTGGCCCCGCCGGCCCGACTCAGCCCCGTCGCCGCCCCGCGGCGGCCAGGGCGTCCCTGACCTCCTGCGCCACGCGGGTCGCGTCCTCGGGGTTGTTCACCACGTCCGTGGTGTTCATGTCGACGACCAGGACGTCGCTGGCCGAGTAGTGCTTGTGCACCCAGTCGTCGTAGCCGGACCACAGCGTCCGGTAGTACGCGACGAGGCTCTCGTCCTGCTCGAAGTCGCGGCCCCGGAGCCCGATGCGGTACAGCACGGTCTCGAAGTCGGCCTTGAGGTAGACCATGAGGTCGGGGGCCTTGCGGTACGGCAGGCCGTCGATCTCGCGCATCATCTCGTCGAGCAGTCCCTCGTACACCCGCATCTCGAGAGCGCTGATCCGGCCCAGGTCGTGATTGACCTTGGCGAAGTACCAGTCCTCGTAGATGGACCGGTCGAGGACGTTGTCGCCCTGCTTGTACGCCTCCTTGATCGAGGCGAACCGGGTCTGCAGGAAGTAGAGCTGGAGCAGGAAGGGATAGCGCTTGGCCTGGATCTCCTCGGCGCTCGCCGTGTAGAAGAGCGGAAGGATCGGGTTGTCCTCCACGCTCTCGTAGAAGACCTGGCTGCCCAGTTCCTTGGCGAGCATCTCGGCCACGCTCGTCTTGCCGATTCCGATCATGCCGCCGACGCAGATCACCGGCATACCTCACTTCTCCTGGTCTTCTCTTCGGGGGTGGACGCGCGGGGCAGCCCGCTTCCATGAGACGCGCACCGGCGGTCGTGTGATTCCCCGGGGGCCTCGTGATCAACGTCACGGAGCCGGACCGGGGCGAGGCCCTGACCCAGCGGCCTTGAATCTTAGAGGACGCCACCGGCAGGCCCACCCTGCCGCGAGGATCCTCGTTCAGTCGAAGGTGAGCACGTCGGAGACCGGCCTGCGGGGCGTGGCCTCGCCCTGAGGGCCGTAGCCGAGGCGGATCACCATGTGGACGAAGCCGGTCGTCGAGCCGGGGTCGCGTGCCTCGGCGCGGAGCTCGGGCCATTCCAGCGGCTGGGACATCAGGGAGGTGGCCAGTCCGTCGAGGGTGGCCTGCAGCAGGACGCGGTGCACGGCCTGGCCGGCCTTCAGCCAGTCCTCCGGGGTGTCCTCGGCCGTGCCGAGGAGCGCGATCTGCGGCCGCTTCTCGAAGCGTGCGGAGTCGCGGCCCGGCACGGGGCGGTGGGAGCCGAAGTCCCGGACCGGAGAGGTCACGTCGTACTGCCGAGGGCCGAAGGCGGACGCGGGGATTCCCTCCGTGGCCGGCCCCTCACCTTCCGTGTCCGTCCGCGTCCAGGCGGCGATCTCCGCGCGCACGGCGCTGTCCGCCGCCTCGAACAGTTCGGAGACGTGGACGAGGTCCATCACGGTGTCGGTGTGCCAGGGGCCCGGTACGACCAGGCGGCAGCCTTCGCGCAGGGCCGCGGCACGCAGTCCCTCGATCACCTCGGCGGGGACCCGCTCCTCGGTGAACGGGAACCGGCTGGTGTGCCGACGCGCCAGGGCCTCGTGGAGCGCCCCCAGGTCGCTGTCGGCGTCGTCCGGACCGTCGAGACGTACGTCGGCGAGATGCCACGGATCCTCGGCGGAGGGCAGCAGGCGCACCACGGGGTGCAGCCCGCCGCGCACGGCGCCGACCCGCAGCGCGAACAGGGCGGCGCCGCATCCGATGTGCAGGGCGCGGTGGTCCGGGTCCTCGCGCGGCATGCCGCGCAGCGGATCGCCGTGCAGCTCGATGACGCCGCTGTCCGTCCTGCAGACGAACTTCCACGGCTGCGCGTTGTGCATCGAAGGCGCCGTGACGGCGTCCTCGATCAGCGAGGTCACGACGGGGCGGGTCAGCGGGGTGGTGGACACGGTTCGTCCTGTCTGCGGTGGGGCACCGGAGGGGTCGGCGGGCCGTACCCGCCGCCCCACAAGGATTGTCCGTCACACGGCATCGTCATGGCATCACGTGCTCCCGGACGGCGATGACGCGTACAGGGCCGCCTACAGGCCGCTGCCACGCGGGGCGTAGAGATCGAGCAGCCGGACACGGGCGGAGAAGAGCCGGTGGGCGAGCATCTGGCCCACGAAGTGGTCCAGGGCGAGCCCGAAGGCCGGATCCGCGTCCATCATCATGCGTACGGTCGCCGCGTCGAACTCGTCCGCGCGTACCCGTGTCATGGCTTCCGCGCCGAAATGCCAGCGGTACGGCTCGAAGAGCCACGACCAGCCGAGCAGCTCCCCGGCGCTGACGCTGTCGACCACGGCGGGCCGCTTGCCGGGCACATGGACGTCGAGGGTGACCGTCCCGGTCTTGATGATCCAGAACCGGTCGGCGTACGTGCCTTCCTCCAGCAGCCGGGTCTCCTCGGGGAAGTCCACGGGGGTGGCGCAGGTCCACAGCCGCTCGCGCTGTGCGGGAGAGAGCGCGGCTGTGAGCCGTGGGTTGGGGGGAGTGCTCATGGGGGCCTCCTCGTCGCTGTCCCCCTCCAGTCTGGCCTCTGCGCCCGATGCTGTCCGGGTGACGGATCCGACCTCCATCGACACCGACCGTGTCCGCCTCCCCGTGTCCGCTTCGCGCCACCCGATTCCCCGCCCGCCTCCCCCCGCCCGCCTCAGTCCGTGCCGAAGAAGGCCCGCACGACCCGGTCTGCCGCGCCGCCGTCGTCGTAGGGGCAGAAGCGGCCCCGGAAGGCCGCCCGCAGCCGGGCGGCCCCGGGGCCGTTCCACGTACCGCCGAGAAGAACCTCGGTCAGCTCCTCCTCGGAGGTCGCGGAGACTCCGGGGGCCCGGCCCGGCTCGCCCGACAGCGGGTCGAAGTACAGCCCCCGCTCCGTCCGGTAGGCCTCCGCGTCCGGTGCGAACAGGACGATGGGCCGGTCCAGGCAGGCGTAGTCGAACATCAGGGACGAGTAGTCCGTGACCAGGGCGTCGGACGCCAGACACAGGTCCTCCACCGACGGGTGCGCGGACACGTCGCGCGCGGCGCCGGCCGGACCGGTCGGGGACTCGAAGTAGTGCGCGCGGACCAGCAGGACGTAGCGGGGGCCCAGCCTCGCGGCCAGCCGGGCCGGGTCCAGCAGCCGACCGGGGGAGGGGCGGTGGGTCGGCGCGTACAGCACGGCGATCTGCCCGGGCTCGATGCCGAGTTCCGAACGGATCCGGGCGATGTCCGCCTCGCTCGTGGTGAAGTAGCGGTCGTTGCGCGGATAGCCCAGGTCCAGGGAGCGCAGCCCGGGGCCGTAGACCCGCTCCCAGACCTCGGTGGAGTGGGGGTTCGAGGAGAGGCTGAAGTCCCACTGGCGCGCGTGGGCGAGCACCGCGGGCAGATCGGCGCCGCGTTCGTCGCGCCCCATGTGCTTGAGCGGGGTCCCGTGGTGGGTCTGCAGATAGCGCTGGCCGGGTCGCTTGACCCAGCCCGGGGGGAAGGCCGAGTTGGTGACCAGATGGCCGGCGGTGGCCATGGCCTCCCAGTGCCGGCGCGAACCGGCGATCACGTACGCGGTTCCCGGCGGCACCCGGTCGACATGCCGGCTGTTCACCACCCACACCTGGCGCAGCCGGGGCAGCAGCACCCGCGCCCGGGCGGCGATGGCGGCGGGATTGCACGCCGGGCCGCGGCTCCAGTACGCGCCGTAGACGACCAGGTCCGGGTCGACCGGCCGCAGAGCCCGGTCGAGGCGGTGGACGGCGCGGGCGGCCGGGCCGCGTACGAAGCGGCGCGCGGGCCGGAGCAGGGGCTGGAGCATGCCGGGACGCTAGCTGCACCGGCGGCCGGCCGACCACCGGCAGCCACCCGTTCGGCCCAACGGCGGTGCGCGGCACCCCGGCGTACCGCACTGTGGGCCGCCCGGCCGAACATCTTCCCCCGAACGGGCCGATGGCCGACCCCTCTCGTCGGCGTTTTGAGTGCACCCTTTCTGGCAGTCTGTTCCGTTGTGCGCTCGATGTACGGGAACGTTCCTAGGGGATGCGCTTGAACTCGCTGAAGCGGAGCCGGTCGATGAGGACCGCGGTGGGTGGGTCCGCCGCGGTACTCCTGATGCTGACGGCATGTGACGTGCCCGGTGTGTACAGGCCGGCCAGGCCCGCCACCGGTGGACCTTTCACCTTCTACGTGAGTCCCGACGGTGACGACAAGAACGACGGGCTCTCGCCCGAGAAGCCCTGGCGGACGCTCGACCACGCCAACACCGTGCGATTCCGGCCCGGCGACCGGCTGCGGCTCAAGGGCGGGGAGCGGTTCCGCGGCACCGTCACCCTGGAGGAGAACGAGGCGGGCAGCGCGTCGAAGCCGGTCGTGATCGAGTCGTACGGCACCGGACGCGCCACGATCGCACCACGCGGTACGTCCGGCATCACCGTACGGAACACGGGCGGGGTGCGGATCAGCGACATCGCGATCGTCGGCGACCGCACGTCGTTCAAGGAAGGAGTCGGGATCGCCTTCCGCAACACCCTCCCCGGCGCGCGGCGCCTCCAGCACGTCAGGATCACGAACGTGGAGGCGCGCGGCTTCCAGAACGGGATCAGCGTCGGCGCGGAGAAGGGCGCCGCCGCCGGCTACGGAGACGTCCGGATCACCGACGTCTCCGTCCACCACAACCTGGAGGGCGGACTCGTCTTCTACGGGCCCGAGTTCGAGGCCGACCGCCCCTCCTACGCGCACACCGGACTCCGGCTCGAACGCGTCAAGGCCTCCTTCAACACCGGTGACCCCGGCAGCGACGAGCGGAACACCGGCAGCGGCATCGCGCTCGGCAGCGTGCGGGACGCGAAGGTGACGCGCTCGGAAGCGCACGACAACGGCGCGCGGTCCGCCGTCGACGCCGACGAGGGGCCCGAGGGCATCTGGGTGTACGACTCCACCCGCGTGGTCCTGGAGCACAACAGGTCCTACCGCAACCGCACCGGCTCCCGGGTCGACGGCGGCGGATTCGGCCTCGACAACAACGTGTCGTCCTCCGTCGTGCAGTACAACCTCGCGCACGACAACGACGGCCCCGGATTCCTCGTCTACTCGGGCCAGCCCACCGGAGCCCACAAGGACAACGTGATCCGCTTCAACATGAGCTGGGACGACGCCCGGAAGCTGCCCGAGTACGGCGGCATCGTCGCCTACGGCACCCGCATGAGGAACCTGGACATCTACCACAACACGGTCGTGATGCGGACGGCCGGACTGCCGTCCGCCAAGGCCGCGGGGAGCCGGCCACCGGCCCTGCGGCTGCGGGACGGCATGCGCGGCGTCCGCGTCTACAACAACATCTTCGCCACCGACGGCGGTCCCCTGGTCGGGGCCCAGTCGTCCTACAGCCCCAGCACCATGCGCCTGCACGGCAACGTCTACTACAGCACGGGCCGTTGGCTGATGGAGTGGGGCAAGCAGCGCTACTCGGGCCTGGGCAGCTGGCGCGCCGCGTCCAACCAGGAGACCCTCGACGGCGAGCCGACCGGTGCCACCGACGACCCGTGCCTGCCCGGGCTCGTCGCTCCGACCACGGCCGAGCGAGAGGCCCGCGCCCTGGTGCCCACGTGCGTCGACGAGGTTCCCCGGGGCCTGGGGCCACAGGCGCTGGGTGTCGACGTGGGGCCGGTCGACTACTTCGGCAACCGCGTTCCGGTGGCGCTCACGGTCGGCGCCGCGCAGGCACGCCCCGTCGACTGAGCCGGGCGGCCACGTCGATCGCGGCCGCCCGGAGCATGACTCCGCCCCGTGGTCACGGTCGAGAACCGTGACCACGGGGCGGAGTCGGTGGGTCTGCCCGGCGAGCTACGCCCGGCCGCCGGGCGGTACGGCCATCGCCCCGGCGCGGTCCGACTCGGCCGCAGGGGACGCGATCGTCGCCCGGAGGGGTTCGGCGGACCGTACGTACGAGGGACGAGCCGCTCGCGCGGGACGGCCGAGGGCCTTCACGGTCCAGCCGGCCGCCCGCCACGCGTCGTGCGGCAGCGCGTTCCGCCCGTCGACGAGCACCGGCTCGCGGACCACGCGGGCCAGGGCGACGGGGTCCACCTCGCGGTACTGGGCCCACTCGGTGAGGTGGAGCACGATCTCCGCGCCCCGGCAGGCCGTCAGCAGGTCCGCACCGCAGGCCAGCTGAGGATGGGCGCGCCGCGCGTTCGCGGCGCCCTCCGGGTCGTGAACGCGGACATCGGCGCCCTGCCGGTGCAGCTCCGTCGCGACGGCGAGCGCCGGAGAGTCGCGCACGTCGTCGCTGTCCGGTTTGAACGTGGCGCCCAGGACGGTCACCACGCGTCCGGTCAGGTCGCCGCCGACCATCCGACGCGCGAGGGCGACGGTGCGCGACCGCTGACGCTGGTTGATCTCGTCGATCTGGTCGAGGAACTCCACGGCCGTACCGACGCCGAGCTCCCGCGCGCGGGCGGCGAACGCCCGGATGTCCTTCGGCAGGCAGCCGCCGCCGAACCCCAGGCCGGCGTTGAGGAACCGTCGGCCGATCCGGGTGTCGTGCCCGAGGGCGTCGGCGAGGGTCACCACGTCACCGCCCGCCGCGTCGCAGATCTCGGCCATCGCGTTGATGAAGGAGATCTTCGTCGCGAGGAAGGAGTTGGCCGCGACCTTCACCAGCTCGGCGGTGTTGGGGTCGGTCGAGATGTACGGGACTCCGGCCTCCAGCATCGTCGCGTACACCCGGCGCAGCGTCTCGTCGGCCTCCCTGCTGGTCACGCCCACGACGAGCCGGTCCGGCCGCAGGGTGTCCTCGACCGCGAAGCCCTCGCGCAGGAACTCGGGGTTCCACGCCAGCTCCGCCCGTACGCCCGTCGGTGCGAGGGCCGCCACGCGGGCGGCCAGGCGCTCGGTGGTGCCCACCGGGACGGTGGACTTGCCGACCACCAGGCACGGGCCGGACAGGTGGGGCGCGAGCCCGTCGACGACGGCGTCCACGTACGTCAGGTCGGCCGCCTGTGAGCCGGCCCGTTGGGGTGTCCCCACACAGACGAAGTGGACCTCGCCGTGCTCCGCCGCCTGCCGCAGGCTGGTGGTGAAGCGGAGACGCCCGGAGGCGAGCGCCCTCTGGAGGACGTCGGCGAAACCGGGCTCGTAGAAGGGGGGTCGGCCCTCGGCGAGGGCCGCGATCTTGTCTGCGTCGACATCGACGCCGAGGACGTCGTGTCCGACGTCCGCCATGCACGCGGCATGCACGGCGCCAAGATATCCCGTACCGATGACGGTCAACCGCATGTGCTGTTCTCCTGTCTGGGCGCGGCTGTGGGGGCTGCGGGGCTGCTGCGAGGAAGGGTGCGGCCGGCGGGGCGGGTCAGGGGGCGTAGCCGTACGGGTTGCGCTCCTGGAAGTTCCAGGCGTCGCGGCACATCGCCGGCAGGTCGCGGCGCGCCCTCCAGTCCCAGAGGGCGGCGACCTTCGACGGGTCGGCGACGAGTTCCGCGACGTCACCCGGCCGGCGCCCGGTGACGCGGTACGGGACGGGCCGCCCCGACGCCTCCTCGAAGGCGCGCACGAGGTCGAGGACGGACGCTCCCTGCCCGGTGCCGAGGTTGAGGACCCGCATGCCGGGCTCGTCGTCGAGGTGGTCGAGGGCCACGCGATGACCCTCGGCCACGTCGACGACGTGGATGTAGTCGCGCACGCCGGTGCCGTCGGGCGTCGGGTAGTCGTCACCGAAGACGCTGAGCTCGTCGCGACGGCCCACGGCGATCTGGCTGAGGAACGGCATGATGTTGTTGGGCACACCGCGCGGGTCCTCGCCGAGCAGCCCGGTGGGATGGGCGCCCGTCGGATTGAAGTACCGCAGGGCCAGTACACGGAACTCCGGCGCGTGCCGGCACAGGTCCGCGAGGACCTGCTCACAGGTCCACTTGGTCGTCGCGTACGGATTGGTCGGGGCGACCGGGGACTCCTCGGTCAGCGGGACGGTCGTCGCGTCTCCGTAGACCGAGCACGAGGAGGAGAAGACCAGCCGGTGCACACCGTGGTCGTGCATCGCGGAGGCCAGGGCCGTGGTGCCGCCGACGTTGATGTCGTAGTACGTGAAGGGCAGGCGAACCGATTCGCCGACGGCCTTCTTCGCGGCGAAGTGGATGACCGCGTCGATCCGGTGGCTGGTGAAGACCGCGTCGAGCGCGCGCCTGTCCCGCACGTCGCCGACATGGACCGCGGCGATCGGGCGGCCGGCGATCTTCGTGACGCGTTCGAGCGCCTCGGGACTGCTGTTGGAGTGGTCGTCGAGCACGACGACCTCGTGGCCGTGGTCGAGCAGTTCGACGCAGGTGTGGCTGCCGATGAAACCGGCGCCTCCGGTGACCAGGACCGTTTGGGGCACGGGAACCTCTTTCGCTCGATCGGCCGTGCGGCCGTCACCAGGCGTAGAAGCCGGTGAGATAGGTGGGGAAGACGGCGATGCCGAGTGCCAGGGGAAGCAGGGACAGCACACCGACGAAGAGCGGCAGCGCCGCGGTGCGCCACGCGCGCAGCACCGGGACACCGGTCGCGCGTGCCGTCTCCTTGATGTGCAGCCCGCCCACGGCCAGCGTCACTCCGGCGTACGAGGCGGAACCGAGGAGGCAGAGGAACACATAGCCGACGGCGGGGCCGGTGAACTCGCCCATCAGGGCCGAGCCCGAGAGGAACACGGTGATCAGCGTGTACGGGGCCACGGCCCGCAGGGGGAGGGGCTCCAGGCCGTCGCGCCGCTTGGGCGTCACCTTGAAGGTGATCTGACGGGGCCGCACCCGCTGGACCACCGCCGCAAGCACCCCCCATGCGACGTAGGGCCAGCGCGAGAGTCCGAAGAGCCAGGTTTCCCAGCTGAAGATCGGGGCGTCCTTGGGGCGGATGAGCCCGCGTCGGCGGCACAGCCACGTCAGCGCGATGAGCCAGACGGACATGCTCCAGAAATGGGCGAGGAACTCGAGGTAGTTGACGTTGATCCAGGGCGCGCCCGTGATCGCGGCGATCGGTGGCAGCAGGATGCCCATGACGGTGGCCATGGCCAGGAGCGGGTAGTACATCAGCGCCGCGCCGAAGCGCACCCGGAGCTTCACCGGCATCCGGCTCAGGTGGCGGGGCAGCATGCCCAGGAGCATCACGGCGAGGCTGCGCGACCACTGGAACTCCTGGGTGATCATCGCGCCGAAGGTGAGCGGCCCCTCGCCGTGCGCCTCGGCGTCGATGGCGAAGGCGCCCTGCCAGCCGGCGGAGCTGAGGAGGAAGGTGGTCGAGAAGTCCTCCGCGAGTTCGGGGCCCAGGCCGCCGATGTCCCGCACCGCCGCCGTGCGGACCGCGTAGTGCGAGCCGATGCAGACCGGGGCGAGGCCGGCGGAGTGGCCGAGCTGGACCGGCCCGTGGAACATGGCCTCGCGGTGGAGTCGGCCGCGGGCGGCCCAGGACTCGTCGGCGTTGGAGTCGCAGACGCTGGGGGCGGCGACATAGCCGACGGCGGGGTCGGCGAAGGGGCGGACGACCTCGGCCAGGTACCGGCGCCCGGGGACGTGGTCGCAGTCGAGCTGGGCGACCACGTCGTAGTCGTCGTATCCCCAGTGGTCGTAGAAGAAGGCGAGGTTGCCCTCCTTGCACCGTGTGCGCCGCGGCCAGTCGGCCCGGTGGTAGTCGGTACGGCCCCGGCGGCAGGAGATGCCGACCCCGGCGGACCGGCACCAGTCGAGGATCTCCTCGGTGGGGTCCTCGTCGCACAGCCACACGTCGTACGCGTGCGGGAAGTCCTGATCCAGCATGGCCCGCAGTGTGGCGCGGGCGATGTCCCAGCCCTCGGACGGAGCGCGGGTGACGACGAACGCCGTGCGGAGCGCGGGCACCTCGCGGGCGGGGTCGAAGCGCCGCATGCGGAGCAGCGCGACGAGGAAGTGCACCGGCAGGTAGGTCAGGTACAGCAGGAGAGCGCTGTTGATGACCAGACCCAGCCAGCCGATCCGGTGCGACGGCTGGAGCCACCAGACCCAGAACCAGACCAGGCAGGCGGTCCAGCCCAGGGACATCAGGACGACGAGGACACGGTCGAAGCGCGAGAACGCCGGCCGATGGCCCGAGGCGTCGACCGTGCGCCGACGCACCGGTCTCGCGAGGACGGGTCCGTCCGGGCCGATGGAGGTCACCGCGCCGTTCGACAGGGACCGGATCTCCTCACCCAGGGCCGCCCACTCCTCCGGCGATCCCGGAGCGGGGGAGTGGAGCGGCGGATCCTGGACGGTGCCGGTCCCTCGGGAGGGACCCTGATCCAGCGACGTCATGACAGCAAGTTCTCCAGGCGGTGCGAGAGCGGTCCGGGGGCGGGAACGGTAGGAGGGGGCGGGCTCGACAGGAGGGAGCGTGCCCGGATGTGACGGGAGGTCAGCTCTCCCCGACGCTCTGGCCGGGGGCGATGGTGGCCGGCAGGCCGGCCGCGGCCGCCGCGGGACCGGGGATGGTCTGGGCCGGGGCGGCCGGGACCGTCGCGACCAGCGGAACCGTGTCGCTCTGGCTGCCCCGGATCGCGGCGGCCGACGCGGCGAGCCGGTCGGCGTGGGCGGTGAAGTACGCGACGGTCCGGCGCAGGCCCTCGGTGATGTCGATCTCCGGCTCCCAGCCCAGCACCTCCCGGGCGCGGGTGATCACAGGGCGGCGCCGGACCGGGTCGTCCTCCGGGAGCGGGTGGTACTTCACCTCGGAGAGCGATCCGGTCATGGCCAGTACGGTCTCGGCGAGTTCGGACACCGTGCGCTCGACCGGGTTGCCGAGGTTGAACGGCCCCAGCTCGGAGGAGTCGAGGAGCGCGAGCAGGCCACGGACCAGATCGTCGACGTAGCAGAAGCTGCGCGTCTGCTTGCCGTCGCCGTAGATGGTGAGGGGCTCACCCGTCAGGGCCTGGGTGATGAAGCTGGACACCACGCGGCCGTCGTGCGGGCGCATGCGCGGACCGTAGGTGTTGAAGATCCGCGCGATGCCGACGTCGAGGCCGCGGGTGCGGCGATAGGCGGCCGAGACGGCCTCGGCGTACCGCTTCGCCTCGTCGTAGACGCTGCGTGGCCCGATCGAGTTGACGTTGCCCCAGTACGTCTCGACCTGGGGGTGGACCAGCGGGTCGCCGTAGATCTCGCTGGTCGACGCCAGGATGAAGCGGGCGTCGTGACGCAGCGCCAGGCGCAGCGCGTTCTCGGTGCCGCGGCTGCCGACGGCGAGCGTCTCCAGCGGCTGTCGCAGGTAGTCGGGAGGGGAGGCCGGGGATGCCAGATGGGCGACGGCGTCGACGTGGCCGGTGACCTCCACGGCCACGCTCACGTCGGTGTGCTGGAGCTGGAAGGCCGGGTCGGGCATGAGGTGTGCGATGTTCGCCGGGTCGCCCGTCGAGAAATTGTCGAGGCACACCACCGAGTCGCCACGCCGCAACAGCGCCTCGCACAGGTGCGACCCAAGGAATCCACCGCCGCCGGTGACGACAACGCGCATGTGTTTCTCCAGGAATGAAAGGGCAATGCCTGCGGAGATCTTTCAGAAAACGCAGTGCGAGAATATGGGCATATGTTGTCCGTTCCGCGGAGGCGAATCCGATGAATGGGCTGTTCGGCAGGTGTCGTGCGCGGAGACGCTAGGGGGTTACCGGCCAGGTCGGGGCTCGGTCTGCGTTCGAACGGCGTAGTCGATCGGGCTCACACGTACGTGTGAGGTGGAAGCGTGCGCGCCCGTGTGTTCAGGGGTGTTTCGTACATCCGTCGCGGGTGCGTCGGTTCGATGCGGAGGTCGGGCCCCGGCCTGCCGTCACCTGAACCGGCGCACGTACGCCGCCTGGCCCGCCGGGAATTCCGCCAGCGTGCCGCCACCCCAATCGTGGTCGAAGTACGACTGGTACGCGACCTCACCCCACGAGAAATACTCCGTCATCCGATCGATGTAGTACGGGTCGTCCCCGCCGCCGGCGAACAGGTCCCCGCCTCGGTAGAGCCCCCACTCGGAGCACACGTTGCGCTTTCCCCGGGCGCGGACGAATGCCACATGGGCGTCGAGCCCCGCCTCCTGGGACCGGATCCAGGACCACCGGTCGGCCGGGGACGTCGTCGGGTCGCCCCATCTGAGGTCGTAGGCGTTCATGCCGAGCCAGTCGACGTACGCGTCCCCCGGGTAGTAGTCGGCGAAGGCGCTCAGGCGCCGGCCGGGCTGCAGGCCCAACGCGCTGGACAGCTCGAAGGTGAAGCACGCGCCCGGCGTCGCGCGGAACACGCCGACGACGTGGCGGAACAGGGCCGCGTAGCCCACCGGATCGTCCGTCGCCTGCCACGGGCCGATGGCCCGGTTGTTCGGCTCCCAGCCGAGCCGGACGATCGCGTCGCCGTGCCCGGCCGAGACGAGCGCCCGTGCCGCCTGCTCGTACGCGGCGTCGAACTCGCCCGCCACCCCTCGCGCGAACGCCCCCTCGTCACCGTCGACCAGCGGCGGAACGCCGTACACGAACCTCGATCCGGGCCGTTCGTCCCGCCACGCGCGCCACGGATCGAGCTGCAGACGGCGCATCGACGTCGGCTCGAAATCCGCCCAACTCCCATGCGGCAGATAGTCGTTGCCGATCTCCATCGGCCGGCCCACCAGCTCTTCGTGGCGCACGGTCGCCGCGACGGCCGCGGCGCCGAACCCCTTGTACACGCCCAGCAGCGCGCGGTCGGATCCGATGACGCCACACCTCCCGAGGAGCGGAGTGGACTTCGACCCCTCCAGGATCCCCGAGACGACGACACGGCGGAGGCATCCCGCGCGCCGGTGTGGCGCGCCGTCGGAACGCGACACGGTGGTGCCCCCTGTCGCCGGGACAGGAGACACCACCGTGTCTGTGTTCAGGGCAGTGGTTCGTAGTACGGGCCGTCAGGTGCGCGGTCGCGCGCACACAACGTCACGTCTCTGCCCTTGAGATACGCCGGCAACCACTCACCGAACGTCATCTCGTAGAGCGTCCACGCCGGACTGTCGAACTCCTGGACCACGACGCGCCAGGACGACGAGGAGTCGTCGGGAACACGGAGGAAGACCGCCTCGCCCGTCGTGGCCGTCGCCACCGGCATCAGTTCGCCTGGGTTCGCACCCACCGGACTCGGCAGGAACTCCGCCATGTCCTCCTCGCGCCAGAGTTCGAGATCCCTCCCGATCATCGTTCCCAGATCGTGCAGAAGATGACGGGCCGGATGCTTCAGATACAACTGGTTGTTGATCAGGACCGAGCCGTAGGCGTCGACGACCTCATGGAAGTCCACGGGGAATTCGACACCGAGTTCCCGCTCCAGCTCGATCCACGGTGCCGGATCGGACCAGTTGAACCTGGATTCGCCCAACAGGGCTCGTACCTCTGCAAGCGTTGCCACACCGATGCCCCTTCTAGCGCGTCGAGCCCCTGACGGTCGTACATGGCCACCAGGTTGCGGACATCCTGGCCGGTTCCCCCGCCTCAGCCGACGCTGCCTGTGACCAGGGTCACTTGCTCGCCCCGTGATGATCCGTGTGCCGGATCCGCTTGATCATCCGGTGGGTCCGCCGGACCCGCCGCGATGTCGAGGGGCAGGGGTGATGAGCATGATCGAGGAGCAGGCGCCGAGAGCGGTCGAGATGAAGCGGTACGCGGTCGACTTCGTCGGACGGATCACCGTGAGGACGCGTCTGCCGCTGGACTTCGGTGTGGCGAGCCTCGGGGTCGTCGACAGGATCATCGACGGTCTGCGGCGCGGGGGCGCCCGGCGTGAAGAGGTCGCCGAGTCGTTGCTCGGTCTCGGCGCGTACGTGGGTGAGGTGCTGGTGCGCCAGGCCGGCGGGGTGTGGGTGGACCTCGCGCCGGACCACTCGCTCCGTACGACCTTCGAGCACCCCGTCGCCGTGCGCATGCCCGACGGCCGGCTGTGGAACCCCCTCGGCCGGACGGTGAACCGCTTCGAGATAGGCCCCCAGGAGTCGCTCCAGACGTACTTCCTCACCCTGCACGGCCGCCGCACGGCGCGTTCTCGCCGCGGGTTCTGCCCGTCCGACGGACTGGCCGCGAGCCTGTGCTGACGGTCTGACAGGATGGCCCCTCCGGTTCACGGATACGACCGGAGTTTTCTGACGGGACCGGCTGTGAAGAGGAACGTGTGAGCGAGGGGGGTGGCGGCCGCGCGTCCTCGGCGATCTCCGACGCCGAACTCCACTCGGCCGTCGCACGCGCGCAGCAGGGCGACGAGGAGGCGTTCGCCGTGGCCTACCGCATGGTGTACCCCGGACTCCTCGGCTACCTACGGGGTCTGGTGGGCGCCGACGCGGAGGACGTGGCTGCCGAGGCGTGGCTGGAGATCGCGCGCGACCTCGGCAGGTTCCGTGGCGACGCGGCGGGTTTCCGCGGCTGGACGGCGACCATAGCTCGCCATCGAGCCCTCGACCATCTGCGCCGAGAGCGCTCCCGCCCCCGGACCGCCCCCGTGGAACCGGACGTCGTCGAACTGCCGGCCGGCGGGGACACCGCCGACGAGGCGCTGGAGGCCCTGTCGACGGATCAGGCGCTCGCGCTGGTGAAGGGCCTGCCCAGGGATCAGGCCGAGGCGGTGCTCCTCCGCGTCGTGATCGGCCTCGACGGGCCGACCGCCGCCCGCGTACTGGGCAAACGGCCGGGTGCGGTACGGTCCGCCGCACACAGGGGACTGAAACGGCTCTCGCGAGAACTCGGCCGCAGGGGAGGTGACTGAATGCCGCACGACGACAGGTACGGCGACCTGGAGAAGGCGCTGCGCACGGCTCTGACCCGCGGAGGCGTCGACCCCGAGGTCGAGCCCGCCGCGCTGGCCGCCTTCCGTGCAGCCCGCCACATCGACCGGCCCACGCGCCGCGGGGACGACTGGACCTCCGCCGCCGGCCGCTCCCGCCGCACGAGGCGCTCCCTGCGGACGGTGCTGGCCGGCCTCATCGCGAGCGCCGCCCTCGGTGGAGTCGCCCTCGCGGCGGGAGACCTCCCCGCAATCCGTGGCGACCGCCCGGAATCCCCGGTCCCCGAACCCACCACCTCCACACCCCACCACCCGACATCCGCCCCCGCGGGGCCCACCCGCGCGGGATCACCGCGCCCGTCGACGGCGGATCCCGCCGGGACCCCGACGGGAAGGGACGACACCATGGGAAGGGGACCGGGCAAGGGGCAGGGAATCGGCAACAGCCAAGGGCAGGGCCGGGGAACCGATCAGGGGGCGAAGAACGGCCGGCCGAAGAACGACAGGCCGGGACCGCTCGTCGAGAGCCCGGGGACTCCCGGCACGGGGCCGAACGAGGTCAGGGAGCGGTGACCGCGATCCTTCCGGTCGTGCGGCCCGTCCGGCCGGGGGCGTCGGTCTCGCCGACGCCCTCGCGGCCGACCGGGGCTCCCTGGGAGGTGTCCTAGGAGGCGCCGTAGGTCAGCCGACCGCCGCCGCGTCGAGCCAGGGGCGGCGTCCCGGCCCGGTCGGGTGGGTCCCGGTGGTGCCCATGACCACCGAGTACAGGCTGGTCTCGGCGGTGATGAAGAGACGGTTGCGCTTGGCGCCGCCCCAGGAGATGTTGGCGACCGCCTCGGGGACGTCGAGCCGGCCGATCAGGGTGCCGTCGGGGTCGTAGCAGTGCACGCCGTCGTCCATCGCGGCGACCCAGAGCCGACCGCCGTCGTCGAAGCGGAGGTTGTCGAAGCGGGCGTTCGCGCGCGCCCCCGCCTCGGCGAAGACCTCGCCGTCGGACAGCGTGTCGTCGTCGCGTACGTCGAAGACCCGGATGACGCCCGCCCGGGTGTCGGAGACGTACAACTGCCGCTCGTCGGCGGAGAAGACCAGGCCGTTCGGGGCGCCGAAACAGTCCGCGACCAGTCGCACCTCGCCCGTCGCCGGGTCGATCCGGTAGACGTTGTTGGCGCCGATCTCGCTCGGCGCGCGGTATCCCTCGTAGTCGCTGGTGATGCCGAAGTCCGGATCGGAGAACCAGATCGAACCGTCGGACTTCACGGTCGCGTCGTTCGGGCTGTTCAGCCGCTTGCCCTGCCACCGGTCGGCCAGCACGGTGAGGGTGCCGTCGTGCTCGGTCCTGGTCACCCGGCGATGGCCCTGCTCGCAGGTGATCAACCGGCCCTCGCGGTCCAGGGTGTTGCCGTTGGTGTGCCCGGCGGCGCGGCGGAAGACGCCGACCGCGCCGGTCTCCTCGTCCCACCGCAGCATCCGGTCGTTGGGGATGTCGCTCCAGACCAGCTGCCGCCAGGCGGGCACATAGACCGGTCCCTCGGCCCAACGGCAGCCGGTGAACAGGACCTCCAGTGCGTCGTCGCCGTTCATGCACCTCCCCGTGCGGAACCGGTCGTCCAGCATCTCGTACAGCCCGGGGCGCTCGCCGCTCATGGAGTCCACTCCTCGACCACTCGTCCGTCACCGCTCATGACACCTGTCGCGTACCGAATATGAATCGGCATCAGTCGCATCCTGCAAGATGGGATACTGCAAAGGCCAGTTGAATCCGAACGGAGAGTTGTGGATCACATAGATCGAGTGCTGCTGGAGCAGTTGCAGCAGGACGCCACCCAGTCCTACGCCGCACTCGGCCAGGCCGTCGGCCTGTCCGCCGGTGCCGCCCACGAGCGGGTGCGGAAGCTGCGGGAACGGGGTGCGATCCGGCGTACCACCGTCGAGGTGGATCCGGCGGCCGTCGGCAGCGCCGTCCTCGCGTACGTGATGGTCGACTCGACGTCCTGGATGGGGGATTCGGCGCGGGACTTCGCCGCGCTCCCCGAGATCCTGGAGGCGCACGTCATCGCCGGCAGCGCCTCGGTGCTGGTGAAGGTCAGGACCGCGACGACCGAGCAGCTGCAGGATGTGCTGCGCCGGATCTATGCCATCGACGGCGTCAGTGGAACGCAGGCCACCGTGGTCCTGGAGACCTTCTTCGAACGCCCGCTGTCGCCTCGCGCCGCGGAACAGGGGTGAGCCGGTGATCCTCGAACACCCCGGCGCACGGTCCCGGTGTCGCGGCGGGGTGAGCCGTAGCAGATAGTCTGTAACAAAACTATCTGCTACGGTCTCTTGTGTCCGGTCGTCGCGACCCGACTCCTCCTGCTCCGCCCACCGAAAGGCCGAGACCATGAACGACACCGCCACGAACACCACGGCCACCACCACGACCGAGAACGACGGGCCGGCGCCCCGGGCGCTCACGGACCAGGAACTCTCCCAACTGCTCCGGCAGCAGCAGTTCGGCGTCCTCGCGAGCGTCAGGAGTACCGGTCACCCCCATCTGTCGACCGTCCTCTACGACTGGAGCCCCGAGGAGCGCGTCCTGCGGATCTCCTCCACGGCCGACCGCCTCAAGGTCCGCCAGTTGCGCCGCGACCCGCACGCCTCGCTGCACGTCAGCGGTCCGGACGTCTGGTCGTTCGCCGTGGCGGAGGGCTCGGCGGAGATCGTGGACCCGGCCGACACGGCGGGCCCCGGCGAACAGCCGCTGCCCGACCGGCGCGTGGTCATCCTGATCCGGGTCTCCCGCCTGTACGGGACCGCCCTGGACATCCCCGCCCAGGACTGAGGCGGGTCGGGCCGGAACGCCTCTCGTCAACGAAGTGGAATCCAAGGCGTGTTGTCGACGCGGCGCGTGCCAGGATGTCGACCGTGACTGAACTGTCCTCCGAGCCCGCCGCCGAAACCGCCGCCGAGCCCGCCGCCGAAGCCGCCCCTCGCACCCGCGGTCTGGGCACCCGCACCGCCGTCGCGCTCGTCTTCGGGTCGTCGTTCGCGGTCCTCGTGGTGGAGATCGTCGCTCTGCGGCTCCTGGCTCCGTACCTCGGCCTCACCCTCGAGACCAGCACGTTGGTGATCGGTATCGCGCTCACCGCCATCGCCACCGGCTCCTGGCTCGGCGGGCGCTTCGCCGACCAGCTCGACCCGCGCAGGCTCATCGGCCCCTCGCTCGGCGTGTCGGGAGCGGTCGTCGCCTTCACCCCCGCCGCGCTGCGCACCACCGCGGAGTTGTCCCCCGATCTGCTGCTGCTGACCGCCTCGCTCGCCATCCTCGTGCCCGGCGGGCTGCTCGCGGCCGTGACGCCGATCGTCACCAAGTTGCGGCTGACCAACCTGGAGCAGACCGGGACGGTCGTCGGTCGCCTGTCCGGCGTCAGCACACTCGGCGCCATCGTCGGCACGGTCATCACCGGCTTCGTCCTCGTCGCACGGCTGCCGGTCAGCGGCATCCTGATCGGCCTGGGCACGTGCCTGGTCGTGGGCGCGGCCCTGGTCGAGTGGCGAACGCGCGGCTGGAAGGGCACGCCTGCCCTGGCCCTCGCGGTCGTGGCCGGCGGCCTCGCCACCACGGTCGCGCCCGGTGCCTGTGACACGGAGACCAGGTACCACTGCGCGCGGGTCGTCGCGGACCCCGACCGGACCGGCGGCCGGACCCTCGTACTGGACGGCGTGCGGCACTCCTACGTCGATGTCGACGACCCGACCCACCTGGAGTTCGCGTACGTGCGCGCCATCGCGGCGGTGGTCGATGCGGCCTTCCCCGCGCGTGAGCCGCTCTCCGCCCACCACATCGGCGGCGGCGGGCTCACCTTCCCCCGGTACCTCGCGGCGACGCGACCCGGAACGCACAGCCTGGTGTCCGAGATCGACGGCGGGGTCGTCGGCATCGATCGCGACGAGCTCGGGCTGACATCCCGAGGCGGCATCGACGTACGCGTCGAGGACGGCAGGCTCGGCCTGCGGCGACTGGACGCCGCAAGCCGTGACCTCGTCGTCGGCGACGCCTTCGGGGGCGTCAGCGTGCCGTGGCACCTCACCACCGCGGAGGCGATGGCCGACGTACGGCGCGTCCTCGACGAGGACGGGCTGTACGTCGCCAACCTCATCGATCACGGCGCACTGGCCTTCGCGCGAGCCGAAGTGGCCACCCTCAGCGCGACCTTCGAGCATGTCGCCGTCGTCGGCGAACCCGCCGACATCGGCCTCGACGCGACCGCCACCTCCAAGGGCGGCAATATGATCGTGCTCGCCTCCGACCGACCGGTCGACCTCCGCGCCACGCAGGAACGCCTGGACGCCCGGGAGACCGGCTGGAAGATCGCCACCGGCGACGACCTCACGTCCTGGATCGGCGACGCCCGCCGACTCACCGACGACTACGCGCCCGTGGACCAGCTCCTCCAGCCCTACCGCCCGCAGTCGGGCAGCTGACAGGCGGGTCGGCGCGGCTCAGCAGCCTCGGCACCACGAGACGGAGCCGACCCGCCACGGGAACCGTGGAGACTCCCCCAGGGGAAGGTCCATGGCGCGACCGGCGTTCGTGCACGTGCCCTCCCGGAACACGTAGTACGCCCGGTCGGAGTTGTTGATGACGGAGCCCGGTGACTTCTCGGTGAAGTCGACACAGCCGTTCGGCTCCTCGTTCGGCTCGGGCGGGCCGCCCCACTGGAAGCCCTGGAAGTCGGGGCCTTCCCAGAGGCAGATGTGGCCCGCCGGGCACTCCGCCGTCGGTGCCGACGGCAGTGCGGAGGCCGGTGGGGCGACCGTCGCGACCGTGGCGGCGGACAGCACGGCCGCCGCGGTGAGCAGGGTGGTCAGAAGGTTCCTGACGCGCATGAGAACTCCTGTCTTCGGTGTCAGGGGCTGCATTCGCCGAGCCGGGTCGAGCTGACCCGGTTGTCCCAGTCGGGGCCGAAGTCGCCCGCGGCCCCCGGGTACGCGCGCTGGTACTCCGTGCCGGCGTAGTCGCGCTCGTCGTAGAGGCACCAGACGGTGTCGGGCACGTTGTGGGCGAGGGACGACGCCCGGTTGTCCATGCCCTGCCGGGCGAGGTCGGGCGAGCCGCTGCGGAAGCTCGCCATGAGGCCGGTGCCGCCAGGACCGTCGAACAGGCAGAAGTGGCCCGTGGGGCAGCGGTCGAACCCGCGCGGCGCGGAGCCCGCCGGCGCGCCGGAGGAGAGGACGGCCGTGGCGAGGACGGTCGACACGACGAGGAAGCGGCGGGCGGTCGGCACAGCCGTTGCCTTTCTCTGGAAAGACTCGGGCTTCTCGGAAGGGGTGGGACGCGAGGCAGTCGCGGATCGCGAGGGTGTGGGAGGAAGCGGGGGCGTGGTGGGAAGCGCGGGCGCCGTCGGAAGCGCGGGCGCCGGGCGGGCCGTCAGTCGCACAGTTCGAACGATTCGCGTGTGAACGTGAACTGCACGAACACCGTCAGGCACGGGCCGGAGAGGGCTCCCCTGTCCCACCTGAACGCCATGCTCCGGCCGGTGAGCAGCGTCTCGATGTGCGAGCGGCGCTCTCCCTCGGTGTCGACGAAGCCGATGGACACCCTGGTGCCGTCTCCGGTGCGCTGGTAGCCGACGTCGACATGATCATGGGCGGTCTCGGCCCACAGGATGCCGTTGGGCATGTCCCAACGGCCGGTGCTCTGCGGCGCGGCGACCGCGGTCTGCGCGGTCAGGACGAGCGCCGCCACTGTCGCCAGGGCGGCTGTCGCCGACCGCAGGCGGGTACGCAAGGTCATGGGAGGGTTCCTTTTCCACGGGGCTCCGGTCGGTCCGGCGCCGTGGTCAGAGCTTCCGCCGCCCGGTGTCCCGTGCGCATGATGCGCCGGTCTCGTCTCTGTCCCGTATCGCTGCCGGGACACGCGGGAACGGCGCCCCGGGAGAGGGCGGCGTGCCGACCGCCGTCGGCAGCACCGCGTGCACCCGGGTGCCGGACGGGTCGCTCGTCACCTCGCAGACACCGCCCAGTTCCCGGGCCCGTTCGGCCATGGACGCCAGCCCGACGGCACCGGGACGGACTCGGACGGGCAGTCCCGTTCCGTCGTCGACGACGCTCAGGGCGGCGGCGTGGGCGTGCCGGGTGAGGCGGATCTCGCACCGCGTGGCGCCCGCGTGCCGGACGGTGTTCGTGAGCGCCTCGGAGGCGATCCGGTACACGGCGCTCTCCACGGCCGCGGGCAGCGGAGCTTCCACCGCCGCCCGCGATGCGCTCTCTGCCGCGGGTTCCTCCCCCGTCGCCGACCCTGATGGTGGTCCCGGCTCGGGGTGCGGTTCCGGTTCCGGGAAGGAGTTCGTCTCCGTGATGACCGTGACGGCCAACCCCGGCGCGGCCAGCGTCCTTGCCAGCTCCCTGAGCGCGGAGTCCAGACCCTGCTCGGTCAGAACACCCGGGCCGAGCCCGTCCGTGAGGCGGCGGGTCTCGGCCGTCGCCCGGGTGACCGCCTCGACCGCCGGCCGCAGCGCGGCCTCGATGCCCGCCATCGCGGTCGAGGTCGTGGGACGCGCCGGGGGCACCGACGGCGCGGCGTGCGGCGGCGGTTCGGGCGCGCCGGGAGGCATGACCGCCAGGGCGGTGTCCAGGTGCATCCGGACGGCGGCGAGCAGCGGGCCGAGACCGTCGTGCAGCTCCCGGCGCAGCCGGCGCCGCTCCTCCTCCCGGGCGAGGACGAGTTGCCGCCGGGCGGCCCGTACGTCCTGGATCAGCCGCAGCGCGGCCAGGGCGGGAGCGGCCTGTTCGCTCAGCAACTGGAGGAGTTCGGCGTCCCCGACCGACAGATACGGCTCACCCGAGCGCGGCGCCACCCGGAGCGTGCCGATCACCTCGTCGTGGTGGCGCAGCAGGAACTCATGGGCCCCCTCGCCCTGCCACGGCCCTCCGGCTGAGGCAAGGACACATGGGCCTGAGCGCGTCGCCACCTCGACCAGGGCCATGGGAAAGCGGAGGTCCTCCGTCGCGCAACGGCACAGGACCGCCGGGACGTCGTCCGGTTCCGGCGCCTCGCGCAGGCGCCGGGCGAGGCCGCGCACCGCCTCGTACGGCACCGAACTCCTGCCCTGGAACAGGTGGTCGACGCGTCGGCTCGCCCAGGAGGCCAGCGGCCGCAGGCCGGATCCGATCAGCACGGCGACGACCGCGACGGCGAACGCCCCGGCGCCGTCGGCGTCCGGCAGCGCCGTGGAGACCGTGGCCGCGGCGGCGGTGTAGGCGAGGACGACGGCCGTCACGACCACGGCGGTCACGAGCAGTCGGCGGCTCGTGCGGTCGATCTGCCACATGCCCCCCTTGCCGATGACGTACGCGACCGCCGCGTACCATCCGACCGCGCCGGTGACGAACGCCGCGATCGCCGTCCACGGCGGGATCCCGGGCAGTTCCTCCACGATGTCGCCGTAGGTCCAGGGGAGGTACGCGGCGCCGAAGACGACGGCCTCCCGCCGCGCCCGCCGGCCAGCCCGGCGCCAACGGTGGGCCACCACCGAGGCGTTGACCAGCGTGCAGACCGCGAGCAGCCAGAGGTTCGCCACGGCGCAGGGCTCGAGGACGGCCAGGGCCGCGCGCTCCCACGGGGTTCCCCGCAGCGGGTGGGGGCCCGCGCCGGGCGCCTCCTCCACGGCCGTGGCGACGAGGGCGATGCCGACGCAGGCCGCGGCCAGCACCGCCGCGTACACCCGGACGAACCGTCCCGCGCGGCGGGGCGCGGGGAAGGACAGCGGCAGCACCACCATCGCGTAGCCGTGTACCAGCGAGCACAGTTGGGCGAACAGGTGCGCCGCGAGGCGAACCCGCTGACCCGGCTCGGCCATGACCACGAGCTGCCCGGTGAGCAACGGCAGGGTCAGCCCGATGCCGGTGGCGAGGAGCAGCCGGCCGGCGGTCCGGTCGGCGGCGCGTACGAGAACGAGGAAGCCGAGGACCGCGCACGGCAGACCGACGAGAGCGACGGACAGGTCCGAACCCATGTCCACGTACCAGCCGTCGCGGGGCGGGTGGAGCGTGCACAGCGCCCCCCAGCCCAGCACGGACACCACACACAGCAGCAGGCAGAAGGCCGCCGCCGCCCACTCGCGCTCCCGGGCGGCGACCCGGGGTGGGCGGTGTGCCTCGACCGCCCCCCGACTACTACCCTTGGTGACCATTCGACTACAAGTAGCATGCGTGCGTGGCAGACACCATCGATGACCGCCCGCAGCTCCGAGTCCTGATCGTCGACGACCACCCCCTCTTCCGCTCCGGCCTGCGAGCCGCTCTGGACAGCGCCGTCGACGTCGAAGTCGTGGGTGAGGCGGGGGACGCCGAGGCGTTGGGCGTCCTCGTCGACGAGACCCGGCCGCACGTCGTCGTCATGGACATGGGACTGCCCGGCATCTCGGGGACGGAGGCCGTGCGCGGACTGGGATCGAGCCATCCCGGACTGCCCGTGCTCATGTTGACGATGGCTCAGGACGACGCCAGTCTCCTCGCCGCGCTGCGCGCGGGCGCGCGTGGCTACCTGGTCAAGGGGGCCGGACGGGACGCGGTGCTCAACGCCGTACGGACCGTCGCGACGGGCGGCGCCGTCTTCGGCCCCGAGGTCGCCGACCGGATCGCCGCCCAGCTCGCAGGGGTCCGCAGGGCCGTTCCCGACCAGCCTTTCCCCGAACTGACGCAGCGGGAGGCGGAAGTCCTCGAACTGGTCGCTCGGGGCTACGACAACCGCCGCATCGCCCGTGAACTGGTCCTGTCGGAGAAGACCGTCCGCAACCACGTGAGCCGCGTCTTCGCCAAGCTTCAGGTCGCCCACCGGGCCGAGGCCGTCTCCCACGCCCGCGACGCGGGACTCGGCGCGACACCGCCCTCTCAGGTGCCCTGACCGCCGGACCGCACGGCTGCGATCTTCGAGGAGGTAGCGTTCGGCGCGATGGTTCGGGCGGCCCGACCAGCGCTACGGAAGGACCCGACCCTGAACCCCCAGCTCGCGGAGGCGCTCTCCGTCGTCCTCCTCGTTCTCGTGCTTGCCTGCGCGGTCGTCCGCCCCTTCGGCTGGCCCGAGGCGGTCGTGGCCGTCCCGGCCGCGGCACTGGTGATCGTCACCGGGGCCCTCTCCTTCGACGAGGCGCTGGCGGAGGCGGAACGGCTCGGGCCGGTGATCGGCTTCCTCGCGGCCGTACTGGTGCTGGCTCAGCTCTGCGACGACGAGGGTCTCTTCCAGGCCTGCGGGGCCTGGATGGCGCGCACGGCGGCGGGCCGGCCACGCCGCCTGCTGGCCCAGGTGTTCCTGGCCGCCTCGGCGATCACGGCCGTGCTCAGCCTGGACGCCACGGTGGTGCTGCTCACCCCCGTCGTCTTCGCCACCGCCGCCCGGATCGGCGCACGCCCCAAACCGCACGTCTACGCGTGCACCCACCTGTCGAACACGGCCTCCCTGCTGCTGCCGGTCTCGAACCTGACCAACCTGCTGGCGTTCGCGGCGAGCGGTCTGAGCTTCACCCGGTTCGCCGCGCTGATGGCCCTGCCCTGGGCGGCGGCGATCGCCGTCGAGTACCTGGTCTTCCGGCGGTTCTTCGCCACCGACCTGGATGCCGGAGCCGAGGCCCCCATCGCCGTCGAACCGCCCCCGCTGCCGCTGTTCGCCCTCGTGACCGTGGGCTGCACGCTCGCCGGCTTCGTGCTGACCTCGGTGATCGGCATCGACGCGGCATGGGCCGCCCTCGCGGGCGCGCTCGCCCTGGCCGTCCGGGCACTGATCCGGCGCCGGACCACTCCGAGGGCGCTGGTCCGCGCCGCGTCCGTCCCCTTCCTCGCGTTCGTCCTGGCCCTCGGGATCGTGGTCCTCGCGGTGGTGAACAACGGTCTCGACGACGCGTTGGGGCACGTGATCCCCCAGGGCACGGGCCTCCCGGAGCTGCTCGCCCTCGCCGCGCTCGCCGCCGTCCTCGCGAACGTCATCAACAACCTCCCCGCCGTCCTGGTGCTGCTGCCGCTGACCGCCCCGTCGGGACCCGGCGCCGTCCTCGCCGTCCTGCTCGGGGTCAACATCGGCCCCAACCTCACGTACGCCGGCTCACTGGCCACCCTGCTGTGGCGGCGCATCGTCCACGCGCACGACGGTGAGGTGCGGCTCAAGGAGTTCACCCGGCTCGGCGTGTACGCCGTACCCGCGAGCCTGGTCGCCGCCGTCCTGGCACTGTGGCTCTCGCTGACCGTCGTCGGAGGAGGCTGACCCGTGGTCGTTGTCGTCTGGATCGTCGAGGGCACCTGGCCCGCCTGCGTGGACGCGGCCCGCGCCCACGCCCCGGCGGACGCCGACGTCGTGCTCCTGCACGTCGCACCGGCCGACGTCCCGGGCGCGGCACACGGCGCGTTCGCCGGACTCCTCGGCCGCGGCCACCCGGAGATGGACCCCGGAACGCGCCTGGAACACCTCGCCGCCGCCTCCGGGCAGCGGCTGCTCCAGGACGCCGCCGACCGCCTGGGCCGCCCCTGCACCCGCACCGAGCGCACGGGACGCGTCGAGCGTGAGGTCCTCGCGGCGGCCGAGGGATGCGATCTGCTGATCCTGGCCCGCGACGGCGACCGCACCCACCTCGGACCGCACAGCCTCGGCCCCGCCGCCCGCTACGTCGTCGACCACGCCCCGTGCCCGGTGCTGCTCGTCCGGCCGGAGGATCCGCCGGGGCCCGGCGCCTCGGCGTCCGCCGATTGACCTCGTGTGCGGGCGCGTGTGCGGGTGCGCGTGCGTGTGTGGGCGCGTCTGCGTCGGTCGTGGCCGGCCGGGATCTCGGCACCCGAGGGCCTTGTAGGGCGGCGCCCGGTGGGCATGCGTCGTACGGCCGACCGGGCGACAATGGACGCGGTATCGCTTGGCAGGCGAGGCGCGACATGCACGTATCCAGCACGGGTGGCCGAGCGCACGCGCGCGCGGCCGGGGGTGGTGCCGATGCTGCGGCGGTCGTGGTCGACCGGGCGGGTGTGGTGCTGTTCAGCACGGCGAGAGCCAGGAAGCTGTTGATGTGCGCGCCCGGATCGCCCTGCCCCGATCTGGTGGCAGTGCTGAGGAAAGCGGGCCACGCCGTGGCGGGATCCGTATCCGCAGGGGAAGGGTCCGTATCCGCGGCCCGGGCGTCGCCGGGGACTCCCGACACGCTGACGTACGCCGCCGTCGTCGTCCCGCTGGAGTCCGCGGGCGGCTCCGGTGCGGAGGCGGGGCCGTGGCTGGTGCTCCTGGAGGAGGACGACCGGGAGGCCGCCGCATCCGCCGCGCGCCGTCGTGGCGAACTGGCCCACATCGCGGCCCTGTCCCTCGGCGAGTCGCTCGACGCGACGGAGGTCGCCCGGACGTTGGCGAATCTCCTCGTGCCCGGCTTCGCCGACCTGGCGACCGTCGATCTGGTCGAGGCCGTCCTTGTCGGTGACGAACCCGCGGTGCTCGACGCCAGCAGCCAGGTGCGGCTGCGTCGCGTCGCAGCGGCGCAGAGCCCCGGCGTGTCCGCCGAGCACCTCCTGCCGATCGGCGAAGCCGTGCCACCCCTTCCCGAGAATGCGGTGATGAGGCCGTTGATGGAGGGCCGAGCCGTCGTCGTCTCCGACATCGGGGTGCTGACATCCGGGCTCGGCGCGGACCCCGGAACCCTCCGACTGCTCATCCCCGACGGCACGCAATCCTCGGTCGCCGTGCCGCTGTACGCGAGAGGACGCGTCCTCGGCTGCCTCACCCTCTGGCGCGGCCCGCCCTCCGATCCCTTCACCGAGGCGGACGGCTCGGCGCTGGAGGACATCGCCTCGCACGCCGCCCTCGGTGTCGACAACGCCCGCCGCTACGCACGCGAGCACCGTTCCGCGGTCACCCTGCAGCGCAGCCTGCTGCCGGGCGCGGCCAAACACCTTCCCGGGGCCGAGACCGCGGGGGTGTACCGGCCGAGGGCCGGCGGCCCGGGGGCCGGTGGCGACTGGTTCGACGTGATACCCCTGCCGTCCCTCCGCGTCGGCATGGTGGTGGGGGACGTCGTCGGCCACGGTCTGCACGCCACCGCCGCGATGGCGCGCCTGCGCACCGCCGTCCGCGTCCTCGCCGACCTGGATCTCGATCCCGACGAACTGCTCACCCACCTCGACGACCTCGTTCTCGGCTTCTCCGACGGCACAGGCGGCTCCGACGGCTCCGGTGGCCACGGGAGGACTGGCGTCACCGAGAGCACCGGCGTCTCTGACGGCCCCGACAGCCCCGACGGCCCCGACAGCACCAGGGCCACCGACAGCCAGGGACCGGACCCGGCGATCCTGGGCGCGACCTGTCTGTACGCCGTGTACGACCCGGCCTCCGGCACCTGCTCCGCCTCCAGCGCAGGACACCTGCCGCCCGCCCTCCTCCGGCCCGGGGACGGCGCGTCCGTGGTCCCCGATCTGGTGCCCGGGCCGCCGCTGGGCGTCGGCGGCATGGCCTTCACCACGACGCACTTCGAGATCCCTTCGGGTTCCCTCCTCGCCCTGTTCACGGACGGCCTCGTCACGAGCAGGACCAGCGGTGTCGACGAGGGCATGACCCGGCTGGGGGAGGCCCTCGTGCGGGTGGGCGAAACGCCGCTGGACGAGGCCGGCCGGGAGCTCCTCGCCCGGCTCACGCCCACGGCCCCGGACGACGACGCGGCCCTCCTCCTCGCCCGCACCCGCACGCTGCCCGCGCGCGACGTGTCCGCCTGGGAGCTCGAACCGGACCTGGCGCACGTCGCCCGCGCCCGTGAACTCGTCACGTCGCAACTGGCAGAGTGGGGCCTGGACGAGGCGGCGTTCGTCACCGAACTCATCGTCAGCGAGCTGGTGACGAACGCGATCCGCTACGTCGGCGGCCCGGTCGGCCTCCGCCTCATCCGCGGCGACGGAGCCCTGGTGTGCGAGGTCTCCGACACCGGTACCGCCCGGCCGCGGGTTCGGCGGGCCCGGGAGACCGACGAAGGAGGCCGGGGCCTCTTCCTCGTGTCGCAGCTGGCCGACCGCTGGGGAAGCCGCTTCACATCGGGCGGCAAGATGATCTGGTCGGAGCAGACCGTCGAGACCTCCGCGTAAGCCCGGCGCGGACCATCACCTGATGCGGTTCCGCTTCTCGTCGCTGCCGTGAGATGCCGCGCCGGCCCAGAAGTCGCACTGGTGGTCGGCCGCGAAGGACGACGAGGTGCGGGTGCGCTCCGGGTCGAGGGTCAGGACGGTGTACCGGTCCCGGATCGGCTGCCAGCGGGTCTCACCGGCGGTGTTCGGGCTGCCCGTACGGGCGAACGCTCCCCAGCGGCGCTTCATGTCGTCGGCGAGGGCGAGCTGTTCGGCGCTGAGGGGGCGGTCGATCAGGCTGAAGTCGTGTACGTAGGCGAGTTCGGCGCTGTGCGCGTTGGCCATGTCCACGCCCGGCGGCTGGGCTCCGAGCAGCGTCGGGGACCGCGGATCGTCGAACTCGTAGACGTAGGTGGGCACTTGCGAGCCGAAGGCGCGCGCCGTGCTGAGCGTGTGACAGGCGAACGTGGAATCGGTGAGCACCGCCGACAACGCGTCGAACGGTGTGGGGTGGCCCGCGACGGGATAGCGCGCGAGGACCTGCGGCGCCGCCGGTCCGTACGTGGCGTCGATCTGGTCGGTGTACTCCTGCGCCGTGAGGTACGGGTGGGTGCCGGCCAGGAAGAACCTGCCCTCGGCCCGGGTGCTGCCGATCAGGATCGGGACCTTGTTCCACCTGCCGGAGGCGATCGCCTCGGACGGCTGGGCAGGGAGCAGGCCGTCGCCGAAGGCAGGCCCCGCGGCGGGACGGGTGCGGGCGGCGGCGATCAGGTCGGCCGCCGGCGCCGTGCGCAGACAGGCTGCCCTGACAGAGGGGTCGGTGCAGCCCGCGGCGGCCGCGAAGTCCCCGGCCGCCTCGGCGGCCTGGGCCGAGCCGGGCGCGCGGATCAGGCTGCACGGTCCGCTCTGGAGCACCGCGCGGGAGAACATCCCGGCGGCGCGCGGCGACGTGAGCATCGCGCAGACCGAGGCGCTGCCGGCGGACTGTCCCCAGAGGGTGATGTTGGCGGGGTTACCGCCGAAGGCCGCGATGTTGTCGCGGGTCCAGTTCAGCGCCGCGACCTGGTCCATGAGCCCGAACGAGCCGGAGCCGAGGTCGTTCTGCCGGGTGAGTTCGGGCGCGGCGAGGTAACCGAGCTGCCCGAGACGGTAGTTGACCGTCACGACCACGCTGTCGGTGAGGTCCGCCATCGTGCGCCCGCCGAACTGGGTTCCGGTGCCCATGAGGAAGGCGCCCCCGTGGATCCAGAACAGTACGGGCAGACGGTCACCGGGACGGGCGTGGCGCGGCCGGTACACGTCCAGGTAGAGACAGTCCTCGCTGATGTGGCCGGGGTCGCTCAGCCCGACGGGCAGGAACTGCACGCACGCGGGGGCCGGCCGGGTCGCCTCCCGTGTCCCGGTCCACCGTGCGGGCTTTCGAGGCGGCCGGAACCGGAGGTCCGCAACGGGCGGCGCGGCGTACGGGACGCCGAGGAACTCCTCGGCCCGGCCGTCGACCTGGCCGGCGAGCTTGCCCTGGTCGACGGTCACGACGGGGCGCGCCGCGGAGCCGCTCTGCCGCGCCGACGCGGCGACCGCGGGGTGCGTGAACAGGGCGGCGACGGCGAGCACCAGAGCCAGCAGCATCGAGGGAACGATCGAGCGCGTCATCCTTGTCAACTCTCTCCTCCAAGGGTGTCAAGCACATGACAGTCGGGCTCTCGGACAAGTCCTGCGCACGTGTCCGGTCGGGACGTGGGACTGCCCCCGTCCCGGCGGACGCGGCGCCGCCGGGACGGAGAGCGGGTGTACCGGGTCCCCTACGGAACGGGCGTACCGGTTCCGCTACGGAACGGGCGTACCGGGTCCCCTACGGACGCAGGCCGGTCAGAAGCGCCGCGACCTTGGCGAAGTCCGCGGCGCCGGTGTTCCAGTCGGGTGAGATCGGCGCGACGGACACCTTGTCCGCCCTGACCGCTGCCACGTCGCCACCCTTCTGGTCGGGCGACGCGACCAGGCTGACGCCGACCTTCCAGGTCCCGTCACCGGAGTCGGTGTACTCCGCCGCGAGGCCGGGCTGAGGATCCTGGGTGGTGACGGAGGCGCCCTTCGCGGTCCCCTTGCCGTCGGCGCCGACCACGGGGTGGTTCACGTTGAGGCCCACGCCCTCGGGCAGCAGGCGTCCGTTCTTCGCCTGCGCGCGCAGCCGCTCGATGAGCTTGACGGTGAAGTCGTTGGTGGGCCCCATGGCGTTGATGATCTGCTCGGGAACCGGGACCGCGAGCTCGCCCGTGCTCACCGCGATGGCGGGCACGCCGCGCTCCAGAGCGGCGATCGCGCCGCCGACGGTTCCGGAGTGGGTGGCCAGGGCGGCCACGTTGGGCCCGAAGTTGGCGCCGGAGACCACGAGGTCGGGTGCGCGGTCGGCGAACACCGCGGCGAGGCCGAAGGACACCGAGTCGCCGGGCGTGCCGTCCACGGCCCACACCCGCGGCTCCGGACGCTCGACCCTGAGCGTGCTGCCGCTCATCAGCTTCGTCCCTGCGCCGCTCTGATTCGTGAGCGGGGCGACGATGGTGACGTCGTGCCCCGCGGCCGTCAGCCGCTGGTACAGCATGCGGATGCCGGGCGCGTTGTAGCCGTCGTCGTTGGTCAGCAGGATGCGCAGCGGGCCGGCCGGGCCGGTCTCCGCGGCGGCGTTCGCCGGCGCCGTGCCGGTCAGCGCGGGCGTGCACAGCAACAGGGCGGCCAGGGGCAGAACGCGCGTGCGTCTCACGGAGTTGCTCCTTCGAGGTCGATGAGGGTGAAGAAGGCGGGAGAGGGGGAGGGGCGGGACCGCCGGACGCACGCCCCCTCGACATGCGCCCGGCGAGCTTCGTGCGGCGGTACGGCCGGTCAGCGCACCCCGCGGATGAGGACCACGGACGCCGCGCCCAGCAGCGACAGGACACCGCCGATGACGAACAGCGGGGTGTAGCCGCCGAACGCGGTCACGATGGCGGAGGCCACGAAGGGCGCGACGATCTGCGGCCCCGCGTTGGCGACGTTCAGGACGCCCATGTCCCGGGCGGCGTCCTCCGCGCGGGGCAGGACCAGCGTGACCACCGCGGTGTCCACGGCCATGAAGCATCCGAAGCCCAGGCCGTTGAGGGCGCTGAACACGAGCATGCCGGTCCAGGTCGGGCTGATCACGGGGATAGCCATCGCGAACCCGGCGAGCGCGGCGGACACGCCGACGAAGACCTTCCGCCGGTCCCAGCGGTCGGACAGGAGGCCGCCCACGACCGTGGACACGGCCATGGCGCCCATCGACACCGGAGTGAGCAGGGCGATCGCCTCGGCCGGCGCCAGTCCGTCGGGCAGGGCGATGTGGTCGTCGAGGATGTACAGCTGGTAGCCCACGACGGAGAAGTAGCCCAGCACCAGCAGGGCGCGTCCGATGAAGGCCCACCGGAAGTCGTGGTGGGACAGGGCGGACAGGAAGGCGGCGAGGCGCTCGCGCTTCGGGACGGAGGGAGCGGGCTCGCGCCGCGGTACGTCGCGGCAGAGGGTGGCGAGCAGCAGCGCCGCACCGGCCGCCACTGCGCCGAGCACCAGATAGCCGGTCGTCAGCCGGTCGGCCGTCTGCGAGGCGATCATCACGCCCACGGTGCCGCCGACGGGCAGCGCCAGGCCGACCAGAGCCGAGGCCGTGCCCCGGCGGGCGACCGGGACGCGGTCGGGCACGATGGCGGTGACGGCGGCCTGGTAGACGTTCATGGTCGCCTGTACCAGGCACCATCCGATGCCGACCAGCAGCACGGTGTCGACACCGCCGAGGAACGCGAGGCCGACGAACGAGGCGAGCGCGCCGCCGAGGATCCATGGGTTCCGTCGGCCGGTACGGTCCGACAGGGCGCCGGCGATCGGGTTGAACGCGGTGGCGAAGATCGCGCTCACCCCGCCGATGACGCCGAGAACGGCCACCTTGTTCGCCGGGTCGATGGCGGCGACCTGGAGCGGCAGCAGCACCGAGCCGACGCCCATGTACACGGCGAGCATCGAGGAGTTCGCGAGCAGGAGCAGCAGCATGAGGCCGGGCTGGCGCGGCGCGGACGCCTCTGGTGACGCGTCCGTCTGGGTCACTTCGTCAGCTGTCACGGCGACCACCGGGGGATGCGGACGCGCGGTTCGCGCGGCGGGGGTTCAGGGCGGGCATGGCGACTCCTCGGGAACGGAGCTGAGCGCGGAGCTGCGAGCTGGAGCGATGAGGGGATGACCGCCGGGAGACGTGTTCCGCGCTGATGACGACCGCTGGTGAGCGCGGTGGCGGAGCCTCTGAGTTACACGTGTTAATTCCGGCTTGCAGCATTGTGTAGCACTCGTGAAGCCGCTTGGGTAGGGGGCGAAGCCATTTTGCATGGCGACCGTGACCGCTTGGCTGAGGCAGGTTGCTAACACGTGTAGCTACTCGCGGGTCGCTCTTGTGTCGACTGTCGTGAAGGTTCAGCCTTGGCCTGGAAGTGCCCCGCGCGGCAGTCGCCGCGCGCTGTGGGGCCGCCCTGTGTGGGCCCTGCTCTCGCGGCCGCGTCGCCGCCGCCCCCTCCCGCTCGTGTCTCCGCCACCGCCCCCTCGCGGGCGTCGCGGTACCCCTAGCTCCCGGAGTTGAGCCATGCCCCTTGCGCGTACCGTTCCCGTCCCGTCGCCACCTCCCGGCGAGCCGGCGCGGCACCCGGTCCCGGCCCCGCCGCCGCGGCGTGCCGTGCCGGCCGGATCCGTGCTGATGGCCGCCGCCCTCGCCGTCGGGCTCGCGGCTCTCGGCGAGGAGCCGCCGGTCTTCCAGGGCGTCGACGACCGCTGGATGAGCGCGATGCGCGGCTCACCGGAGGACGCGGTGACGGGGCTCGCGCGCGCTCTCGACGTCCTCGGCGGGCCCCTCGGCGTGGTCGTGCCGCTCGTGCTGGCGGGGTGTCTCGCCGTCTACGGGCGGTGGAGATCCGGGGCTTTCGTGTTCGCCGCGTGCGTCGTGGCCAACATTGTCGTGGTTCTCCCCGTGAAACAGCTCGTCGACCGCCCCCGCCCGCCGGAGCCGTGGGTCCTGGTGGGCGGCGGCTCCTTCCCGTCCGGTCAGGTCTTCACGGTGACGACCCTCGTGCTGACGGCCGGCGTCGTGCTCTTCCCTTCGGCCGCGCGGCGCTGGTGGTGGCTGTTCGCCGCCGTCCTGGTGGCCGCCACGATGTGGAGCCGCACGTGGATGCACACCCAGTGGCTGAGCGACACCGTGGCCGGCGCCGCCATGGGGGTGGGTGTCGTCCTGCTCCTGTGGGCCGCCTTCGCTCGACTCCTGGAGGAGGAAGCCACCCGCGCGGCGTCCGGCCGTCTGTGGGAGTGAGGGGGCCGCGAACGGCTCGGGTCGCCCTCCCGGGTGTTGAGTACTATTGACGGTCGTCAATAGTCCTGCATAATCTCGCTGTCCGGCTCGGTATCGGCCGGTCCCGACGGCTCCGCGTCCGGCTCGGTGCCGGCTGATTCCCGCGGCTCCGCTCCGCCCCGCTCGGCCCTGCGGCTCCACTCGGCCCCGCGGCTCCGCTCGGCCCTGCGGTGGCGTCGCGGATGCGCCCGGCGAACCATTGACCAAGGAGGACATGCATGGCTGACGTGCAAGAGGAGGCGACGCCCCTCGTCGTCCAGCTGCCGGCCGGTCGGCTGCGCGGCCGGATCGAGCGTGGCATCGCGGTGTTCAAGGGTGTGCCGTACGCCGCGCCCCCGGTGGGGGCCCTGCGCTGGCGTGCTGCCCGGCCCCATCCCGGTTGGGAGGGCACGCGGGACGCGACGGCGTACGGCCCGAGTGCGCCGCAGATGTTCGTCGAGGGCGGCGATCCCGTCCTGGGTGGTCACGGGAGCCCGCCGTTCGACGACGACTGCCTGACGCTGAACGTGTGGACACCGGCTCCGGATGCCGCGCGGCGGCCGGTGCTGGTCTGGATCCACGGCGGCGGGTTCGTCTCCGGCTCCGGATCGTTGCCCATCTATTCGGGTGAGACCTTCGCCCGCGACGGCGACCTGGTCGTCGTCACCCTCAACTACCGTATCGGCCCGCTCGGTTACCTCTCCTTCGCCGACGAGTCCGACGAATTCGACGAGTCTGAAGAGTCGGGGGAGCTCCGGGCGGACGCGCAGCCGGCCAACGTCTGGCTGACCGATCAACTGGCCGCGCTGCGGTGGGTGCGCGACAACATCGACCGCTTCGGCGGCGACCCCGACCGTGTCACGGTCGCCGGACAGTCCGGCGGCGCCATGTCGACGGCCGCACTGGCCGGACACCCTGAGGCGCGGCAGCTGTTCCAGCGGGTCATCCTGCAGAGTCCGCCCTTCGGGCTGCACATCCCCACCGCAGTCGAGTACCGGGAGCGTGTCGAGGCGTACCTGCGTTTCGCCGGGGTGAAGGACGCCGACGAACTCCGGCGCCTGCCGTGGCAGCGGCTGATCGAGGCCGCCGGCGGGCTCTTCGCGCACACCATGCGCTGGGGGTACTGGCCCACGCCCTTCCTTCCCGTGCGGGACGAGGTCACGCTCTTCCGTCATCCCGCGCGCACGCTGCTCGACGGGCCGGCGGCGGACATCGACGTCCTCGTCGGCTGGACCCGGGAAGAGGCCAACTTCGGGTTCGCCCTGGACCCGGGATACGCGCAGACCACCCGCGAGCAGGTCGTCGACCGCATCGCCGACACGTTCGGGGCGGATCTGGCGGCCGAGGTGTACGACGAGTACGCGCGGACCCGCCCCGGCGCCAGGCCGGTGGACGTGCTCATGGACCTGATCACGGACGAGCTGTTCCGCGTGCCCTGTCTGGAACTGGCCGAGGCCAGAGCGGGATCGGAGCGGCCGGTGTGGGCGTTCCAGTTCGACCTCCCGACGCCCGCCCATGAAGGCAGGCTCGCCGCCGCCCACTGTCTGGAACTCCCCTTCGTCTTCGACAACTTCGACAGCTGGGCGCACGCTCCGCTCGTCGAGGGGATCGACCCGGAGGTGGGGCAGGGGCTGGCGCGGAGCATGCACCGCGCGTGGATCGCGTTCGTCAGGACCGGTGATCCCAACCACGCGGGGCTGCCGGCCTGGGAGCCGTACCGGACGGACCGGCGCACCACCATGCGGTTCGACAGCGTCACCCTGCCCGTGGACGACCTCGCCGGACATGCGCGGCAGCTGCACCGTCGGCGGCCGACGGCCTCCGCTTAGCCGTCGTTGCCGAAATGTCTCACGGGGCGTACGCATCGCCGCTGTTACACGTGTAATCTCCGTGTAGGGCGTACGGGGGGCGCCCCGGCGGGTCCCGGGCTCCTGACGGCCCGGGACCCGCCGCCCGCCTCGCGTGCGCCATCCCCGCCAGAAGGAAATACGCACCTCCGCGGTCGCGTCCTTCTCCGCCGACGCCCGCGCACGCCGCCGACGCCTGCGCACGCCGTCGACGTACGAGGACGCCCTCGCCGACGCTCCGCCGCGGGCATGTCCGTCGCCACCTGCGCTAACGCGTGTAACCTGGTCAGTGGCCGATCGGCCGACCGAGGAGACGAGGCAGGGGCAGGGGACGCCATGGGCAAGAAGCCGACCGGGGCGGCGGCCGTCACGAGCGCCGATGTGGCGCGCCTGGCGGGGGTGTCACGGGCGACGGTGTCCTTCGTCCTCAACAACACGCAGGAGCACCGGGTCAGCGAGACCACGCGGGCCCGCGTGCAGGCGGCGGCCGAGCAGCTCGGCTACGTACCGCACGCCGCCGCCCGGTCGCTCAGGGCGGGCCGCAGCAATCTCGTACTCGTCCCCGCGTCGGTCTCGGCGGCCGGACGCCTGGTCAGCGCCTGGGTCGACGACCTGGAGAGCGAGCTGGAACGCCACGGGTACGTCCTTGTGCTGCACGCCGGCCGTTTCCCCGACCCGGTGAGTTCCGCCCGGGCCTGGGCGGAGCTGCGTCCGGCCGCCGTGGTGGCGCTGGACGGCGACAACCTGTCCGGGCAGGCCGTCGAGGTGCTCAGCCGGGCGGGGGTGCGCGGCGTGCTGGCCTTCGCGTCCCGAGAGGTGCCCGGCGCCCACACCGTCGACTTCGATCAGTCGAGCATCGGCGCGCTCGCCGTCGAGCACCTGGTGGCACAGGGACGTCGGAAGATCGGCGTGGTCATGCCGCAGGAGCGCGGCCTGGGAACCTTCGCCCGGCCGCGCCTCGTCGGCGCCGAGAGCGTCGCCGCCCGCAGTACGGCGACGGTGACCCCGGTGGACCTGTCGTACACCCACGAATCCGCCGCCGAACTCGCCGGGCGCTGGCGCGAGCTGGGTCTGGACGGGGTGTTCGCCTACAACGACGAGTACGCAGCCCTGCTGCTCCACGCCCTGCGCAACGAGGGCGTGTCCGTGCCGGAGGACGTCGCCGTGGTCGGCTGCGACGACCTGGTCCTGTCGGCCCTGCAGCAGCCGCCGTTGACGTCCGTACGGCTGGAACTGCCCACGCCCGCGCAGGTCGCCGACGCCCTGCACGAGCTGGTGGACCGCGGCACGTCGCCGCAGGTGCGGGGCATGGAGCCGGTCCTGGTGCACCGTCAGTCCTCGTGAACCGATCGGTTCTCGTGGGTTGCCGGCCTTCGTGAGCCGTCAGTGGGCCTGAGCCGTCGGTCGGCCTGAGCCGTCAGCGGCCTGAGCCGTCAGGGAGCTTGAGCGTCCCGGCCGCGGGCGGACTCCTCCCGGTTCAGCAGGGGTGTGAAGGCCCACCACACCACGAGGGCCATTCCGGCTCCCGTGGCGGCGCCGGCCACGGTGTCGCTCAGCCAGTGGGCGTGCAGCCAGGTGCGGCTCCACATCATCGCCAGCGTGAGCACCGCGCCCGCCGCCCACCAGCCGCGCCGTCGCCCCGCGGGCACGAGCAGGGCGACGGCGATCACCACGAGGAGGGCCGTTCCGGCGACGTGCCCCGACGGGAAGGAGCCGTGGTCCACCCGCACCAGCGGGTCGGCGGGGCGCGGCCGGTCCACCCCGTGCTTGAGGGCCTGGACGACGAGGAAACCCCCCACCAGGTAGGCGGTCAGGAGGCAGAAGAGCGACGGCCAGCGTCTCCGGACCGCCAGGAAGACCAGCAGACCCAGCGGGACCACTACGCCCAGCGGCCCGCCGAACCAGTCGAGCACGGCGGCGACCGCCGCGTACGGACCGTCGTGCGGGCCTCCCATCCACCGCAGCCATGTGTCGTCGAGAGGTTGGGTGAGGGGGTGCTCGGGGCGGGCCGACACGGTGGCCGCAAGCACGGCGGTGACCAGCAGGAAGAGGACCCCGAGGGCGAGGGGGCCGGAGCGGCGGGCGGTGGGGGAGGGGCGGCGCCGTGACGTCGCCGGTGTCGGTCTCGCAGGGGGCGTCAGCGGGGTCTGGGTCGGAGTGCCGGCCATGTGTAACCTCTCGCGGGAGTGCGGGGTGCGGAGTGCGTGGTGAGTGGTGAGTGGCGCGGGGCGCCGGAGTGCGTGGCGCGGGCGCGGAGTGCGCGGTGAGGGGCGCGTAGTTGAGGGGTGCGGAGCGCGGGGCGCCGTCATGACGGCGCCCCGCGCGGGGTGTTCGACGGCGGTGCTCAGACGCCCAGTCGGCGGGCGACGAAGTCGACGCTCTCGGCGACGATCGGCGTCACATCGGGGGCGCCGAGGAAGATGTGGTCGGCGCCCTCCACCGGCCGCAAGGTGACCTCTCCGCCGGCCTTCCGGAGGGCTTCGGCGAAGACCTTGCTCTGGCTGTACGGGAGGAGGCGGTCCGCCGTCCCGTGGACCAGGAGGAAGGGAGGCGGGGTCGCACCGCCCGCGTAGGTGACCGGGCTTGCGGCGCGGGCGAGTTCCGGCAGTTGCTCGGGAGCGCCGCCCAGCAGGGCACGGAACGGGTCGGGGTACGCGGAGCCGTCGGGCGCGGGCGGCATCGGCAGCGGGTGCGAGAGCAGGCCGACGAGGTCCGTGGCCGGGTACCAGCTGACGACGGCCTGTACGGCGCTGTCCTGGTCCTGGACGCCCACGCGGCCCTCCAACTCGGCGCCGTCCTCCGTGGAGTCCGGGCGCACGAGCCCGGCGAGCGCGGCGAGGTGGCCGCCCGCCGACTCGCCCATGACCGCGATCCGGTCCTTGTCGATGCCGAGCTCGGCGGCGAACTGGCGGACGTAGCGGATGGCCGCCTTCGTGTCGTGCAGCTGCGCCGGGAACGGGGCCTCCAGGCTGTGCCGGTAGTCGATGCTGACCAGGGCGAGGCCGGCGCCCAGGACGGCGCCGTGCAGCAGCTCGGCCGGCACGGTCGGCGGCGGGTAGCGACGGTCGCCCTCCAGCCAGCCGCCGCCGTGGATCCACACCACGGCGGGCACCGGTTGCTCGGACGCCGGCACGTGGACGTCGAGAAGGCACGGCCGGTATCCCAGCGTGATCGCGTAGGTCAGCCCGTCGAAGTGGCGCGCTCCGTCCTGGCCGACCCGCGGAGGAGCGGGGGCGCGGAACGGTGGCGGGGGCCAGGCGCCGAGGTCGGGTTCGGGAGCCGTCGGCGCGGTCGGGGGTGCGGAGGGTGCTTGCGTCATTTCCCCTCATTTCTATGGGTGTGATCAGTCCGGGCCAGGCGCTGCCGATGCGTCGGGCCGCTCCCACGGGATTCGGGCTTTCTGGACGAATGTCCGAAATGCCTTGTGATCTCGGCGGTGCCGGACCTAGTGTTGTTACACGTGTAACACAACATGTGCGACGTCGTAAACGTCTCGGACGCCGAATGAGTCGGATGGTGTGGCCGCTGAGGTTACACGAGGAAACGCGGCGTGCGTCGCCCGTCTCGTCGGAGAGTTCCCATGTTCGTTCCCTCGTCGTCCGTGACCGCTCCGCCTGCCCTCCCGCACCCCCCGCACCCCCCGGGCCGCGCGGCGGTCGTCCCGCCCCGAAGTCGCCGACGCGCCCGCCGGCCGGTGGAGGCGGTGGCGTCGGAGGTCTCCGGGGTGCGGGCCTGTCTGCGCCGCACGCTCGCGGCCTGGGGAGTTTCGCCGGAACGTGCCGAGGTGCTGCTGCTCGTCGCCACGGAACTCCTGTCCAACGCCGTCCGCCACGCGGGTGGGCCGGGGGGCCGCACCTGTCTCACGGTGGCCCTCCGCGGCGGACGGCTACGGCTCGACGTCGCCGACGGAGACCCGCGACTGCCGCGCTTCACCCCAGGCGCGGACCCGGCCGCCGAGTCGGACGCCGACCCGGTGCCGGCTCGGCCGCCGCCCCGGGCGTCGATCCAGGCGCTGACCTGGCTGCCGCCCCGGGCGTCGACGTGGACGCGGAGGGCGGTCGCGGGCTCGCGATCGTGGGGTTCCTGGTCGACGAGGCCGGTGGCCGGCTGGAGGCGTTCCGCGTGTCGACCGGCAAGGTCGTGCGGATTCACGTCCCCACCATCTGACGATCCGTCATAAAAATCAATGTCGAGAAAACTTGACGCTCGTCAATTTGGCGAAATACTTGCCGCACTCCCTCCGCTGCCCCCGAAACCGAGGTGTGCGCCCCATGGAGCTCTCCCCGTCCGCCCACGTGGACCCCTTCTGTCGTGACCGACTCCCTCCCTCCGGTCTCTGGCCTCAACTGCACTTCGACCTGCCGGAGTTGGCGTATCCGGACCGTCTCAACTGCGCCGCCCGCCTGCTGGACGACGCCGTCGAGTGCTGGGGCCCCGACCGGCCCTGTCTCCTCACCCCCACCGATCGCTGGACGTACGGCGACCTGCTGCGCCACGCCAACCAGGTGGCCCGGGTCCTGACCGAGGACCTCGGGCTCGTCCCGGGGAACCGCGTCCTGCTGCGCGGCCCCAACAACCCCTGGCTGGTGGCCGCCTGGTTCGGCGTGCTCAAGGCGGGCGGGGTCGCGGTCACCACCATGCCGATGCTGCGGACCGCGGAACTCGCGCAACTCCACGAGATCAGCCGGCCGCTCGTCGCCCTGTGCGACCACAGGTACCTCGACGACGTCGAGGCCGTCCGCGCGCCGGGGTTGACCGTCCTCGCCTACGGCGGCGAGGGCGAGGCGGACCTGACCCGCCGATGCGCGGCCAAGGAGGGCACGTTCGAGAACGTTCCGACCGCCGCCGACGACGTCGCGCTCATCGCCTTCACCTCCGGTACGACCGGGAAGCCCAAGGCGACCATGCACTTCCATCGGGATGTGCTCGCCAACGCCGACACCTTCGCGCGGCACATCCTCAAGCCCCGGCCTGACGACGTCTTCACCGGCACGCCGCCGCTCGCCTTCACCTTCGGACTCGGCGGTCTGGTCGTCTTCCCGCTCCATGTGGGGGCGGCGACCTTGCTCGTCGAGCAGGCGTCACCGCGGCGACTGGCCGACCTCGTCGCCGAACACGGCGTCACGGTCCTGTTCACCGCCCCCACCGCGTACCGGGCGATCATGGCCGCCGGTGCCGCGGATCGCCTCGGCGGCCTGCGCAGATGTGTATCGGCCGGCGAGGCCCTGCCGGCCCAGGTGTCGGAGGACTTCCACGCGGCGACCGGGCTGCGCATCATCGACGGCATCGGCGCCACCGAGATGCTCCATGTCTTCATCTCCGCCGCCGACGACGACATACGTCCCGGGGCGACCGGGAAGCCGGTTCCCGGCTACCGCGCGATGGTCGTCGACGAGACCGGTGCGCCGGTCGCGGACGGGGAGCCCGGTCTGCTCGCCGTGACCGGCCCGACGGGCTGCCGCTACCTCGACGATCCACGCCAGACGACGTACGTGCGGAACGGCTGGAACATCACCGGCGACACCTACCGGCGGGACGCGGACGGCTACTTCTGGTACGTGGCGCGCAGCGACGACATGATCGTCTCCTCCGGCTACAACATCGCGGGACCGGAGGTCGAGAAGGCGCTCCTCGACCACCCCCACGTCGCGGACTGCGCCGTCGTGGGCGCGCCGGACGAGCGGCGCGGCATGGTCGTCAAGGCGTACGTGGTGCTGGTCGACGGCGCCGTCGCCGACGAGGCCGCCGTCAAGGACCTCCAGGACCACGTCAAGCGGGCCATCGCGCCCTACAAGTACCCGCGCGCCGTCGAGTTCGTGACCGACCTGCCGCGCACCGACAACGGAAAGCTGCGCCGCAACGTGCTGCGCCGGCATGCGGCGAACGCGGCCGGCAGCTGAGAGAAGGCTCCTCATGGAAACCCCTGTCACCCACCGGGCGACCCCGCCGATCGGCAGCTGCGCCGAGGGGGCCGCCGAAGCCGGAGAGGCGAACCCGGCCCGCATCGTCATCGAGCGTCGCGTCGAATGGCCCGACACCGATGCCGCCGGCCACTACCACCATTCCACCGTCGTGCGCTGGGTGGAGGCGGCGGAGGCCGCCCTGCTGCGCCGCCTCGGTCTGGCCCACCTCTTCGGCAGCACGCCGCGCGTGCACTTCGAGGCCGACTACCGGGCGCGGTTGTGGTTCGGCGACCTCGTGCGCGTCGAACTGCGCGTCGACAAGGTCGGCTCCACGTCGCTGCACTACGCCTTCACCGTCCGCGCCCAGGACGACGAGACGGCGGCCGCCGGCCGGATGGTGATCGCGCACTCCTCCGCACGCGCCTCGGGATCCACGCCGTGGCCGGACGAGGTGCGCGAACTCTTCACCAAGGCGGGCGCACAGGCCCCCGAATGCTGCGGCTGAGACGCCGGTTCAAGCAGGTCACGCAGATGTATATAGGTTTCTTGACGATCGCAGGAATTACGGCATACGTTGTTCCTCGAACCACTAGGAGGACGCCGTGCGCATAGCAGTCATCGGCGGAGGGCCCGGCGGGCTGTACTTCGCGGCCCTGGCCAAGCAGCTCTCACCGCACTGGGAGATCACCGTCTGGGAGCGCAACGCGGCCGACGACACCTTCGGTTTCGGCGTGGTGTTCTCGGACGAGACCCTCGACGGCATCGCCCAGGCCGATCCGGAGGTCTACGCGGCCATGTCCGCGGAGTTCGCCCGCTGGAGCGACATCGACGTGCGCTACCGCGGGCAGGTGCTCACCTCGGGCGGTCACGGTTTCGCCGCCCTGGGCCGCAAGCGTCTGCTGCAGATCCTCCAGGAGCGGTGCGCGGCGCTCGGGGTGGACGTCCGCTACCGCACGCCCGCCCCGTCCGCGGCCGAACTCGCCGCCGACCACGACCTCGTGGTGGCGAGCGACGGCGTACGGTCGCAGACCCGAGGCGCCCACGCCGAGGCCTTCGGGCCGGACCTGGACCAGCGGCGCTGCCGTTACATGTGGCTCGCCACCGACAAGGTCTTCGAAGCCTTCACCTTCATCGTCGCCGAACGGGACTTCGGCACCCTGCAGGTCCACGCGTACCCCTTCGACGACACGCGCAGCACGTTCATCGTCGAGATCGACGAGGACTCCTGGCGGCGGGCGGGGTTCGACGCCTTCGCGGCGCGCGACCTCCCGCCCGGTGCGGACGACGAGGACAGCATCCGGCGGTGCGAGGAGATCCTCGCCGAACACCTCGACGGCCACCGGCTCATACCCAACGGATCCCGGTGGATCAGCTTCACCACCGTACGGAACCGGGCCTGGCGTCACGAGAACATCGTTCTGCTCGGGGACGCCGCACACACCGCCCACTTCTCCATCGGCTCCGGCACCAAGCTCGCCATGGAGGACGCCCTCGCCCTGGCCGCCTGCCTGCACGAACACCCGGACGTGCCCGGCGCCCTCGCCGCGTACGAGGCCGAGCGCAAGCCGGTCGTCGAGTCCACGCAGCGGGCTGCCCAGGCCAGCCTCGAATGGTTCGAGAACGTCGGCCGCTACACCGGCCAGGAACCGCTCCAGTTCGCGTTCAACCTGCTCACCCGCAGCCGGCGGGTCACCTACGACAACCTGCGGGTACGCGACGAGGCGTTCACCGGGGCCGTGGACACCTGGCACCAGGAGCACCAGGACCGCCGGCACGACCTGCGCGTCGATCCGCGAGACGAAGCGGCACCCCCCATGTTCCGGCCGTTCCGGCTGGGCGGGGTGCGACTGCGCAACCGCGTGGTCGTACCGCCGATCGCCCTGTACTCCGCGTCCCGCGACGGCGTCCCCGGAGACGTCGAGCTGGTCCATCTCAGCACGCAGGCGGTGGGTGGATCGGGGCTCGTCATCGCGGGCATGACGGCCGTCAGCGCCGACGGCCGCGCCGGTTCCGGCTGTCCGGGCCTGTACACCGACCCGCAGGAGGCCGCCTGGCGGCGCATCACCGACTTCGTACGCCGACAGTCGGACACCCCGCTCGGCATCCAGCTCACCCACGCCGGACGGCGCGCCGAAGGGCAGCCGCTGGTCGCCGCGTCCGCCCTGCCCTGGGACGCGGCGAGCGCGACGCCCCGCGAGGCGACCCGCGCGGACATGGACGGCATGGCGCGGGACTTCGTCGCCGCCGCTCGCCGCGCCGACCGGGCGGGCTTCGATGTGATCGAACTCCAGTACGGCCATGGGCACGTGATGTCGGGCTTCCTGTCGCCGCTGACCAACACCCGCACGGACGCCTACGGCGGCAGCCCCGCGAACCGGATGCGCTTCCCCCTGGAGGTCCTGCGCCAGGTCCGTGACGTGTGGCCGGTCGCCAAGGCCCTGATCGTCCGGATCTCGGCCACCGACTGGGCCGACGGCGGCATCGGCGAAGCCGACCTGGTCGAGCTGTGCCGCGCCCTCGCCGACGCGGGAGCGGACGCCGTCGACGTGTCCACCGGAGAGGTCGTCGCACACGAGCGTCCGCGCTTCGGCCGCAGCTACCAGACGCCCTACGCCGACCTCGTCCGCAACACCGTCGGCGTGCCCGTCATCACCGTGGGCGCGATCTCCACGTACGACGACGTCAACTCCCTGATCCTGGCGGGCCGGGCCGACCTGTGCGCCGTGGGCCGTGCCCAGCTCCACGACCCGCTGTGGACGCTCCATGCCGCGGCCGCCCAGCGGTACGCAGGACCGGCCGCGCCCTGGCCCGCGTACTGGAAGCCGGGCAGCAGCCGGCCGCCCAGCGCCCGCACCGACCGCGTACCGCCCCGCCTCCAACTGCTCCGGGAGGCGCCCGCGCCCGTACACCAGAGGTGGCTGCCCCCGTCCCCGGCGACCGCCGCCCTGCACTCGACGCTCGTCTGACACGGAGGAACCGATGGAGAAGCAGACAGCGGAGGAGACGGGGCGGCTGCCCCGCTTCACGGCGGCGGCCATGCAGGCCTCGCCGGTCTTCCTGGACCCGGCGGCCACGGTCGACAAGGCCGTGTCCCTCGTCGCGGAGGCCGCCTCCCACGGGGCCGAACTGATCGTGTTCCCGGAGGTCTTCGTCCCCGGGTACCCCTACTGGAACTGGACGATGAACCCCGTCCAGGGCTCCCCGTGGTTCGAGCGCCTGTGGCGGGCGTCCGTCGACGTCCCCGGCCCGCACGTCGACGCCCTGCGCGCCGCGGCCCGTCGGCACGGCGTGGTCGTCGTCATCGGCGTCAACGAGCGAAGCCCCCGGAGCCTCGGCGTCCTCTACAACACGCTGCTCACGATCGGGCCGGACGGCGAACTCCTCGGAGTGCACCGCAAGCTCGTCCCCACCTGGGCCGAGAAGCTGACCTGGACCGGCGGCGACGGCAGCTCCCTCAAGGTCCACGCCACGCCCGTCGGCCCGCTCGGTGTGCTCGCCTGCGGCGAGAACACCAACACCCTCGCCCGCTTCACCCTGCTCGCCCAGGGCGAGTTGGTGCACGCGGCGAGCTACATCGCGCTGCCGGTCGCACCGGAGGACTACGACATGGCCGACGCCATCGCCGTCCGCACGGCCGCCCACAGCTTCGAGGGCAAGGTCTTCTCCGTCGTCGCCTGCTCCACGATCTCCCCGGAGATCGTGGACACCGTCGCCGGTGACGACGAGGACGTGCGCCGCATGCTCGCCCGCCCCCGCAGCGCCCTCTCGGGGATCTTCGGACCCGACGGCCGCCCCGTGACCGAACCGCTCGTCGACGACGAGGGCATCGTCTACGCCGAGATCGACCTGGCCAGGTGCATCCAGCCCAAGCAGATGCACGACATCGTCGGCCACTACAACCGCTTCGACGTCTTCCGCCTGCACGTCGACGACACCCCGCGCGCCCCGGTCGTCTTCACGGACCGGCCCGCCCACGCAGCCCGGACCGCCCGCCACGCCACCGCCCCGCCGCTCCCGGCCGACGACGACGCCGTCGCGCCGGCCGCCGGGACCCCCAAGGAGGAGTCATGACCACCGCGTACGACGACGACAGGCTGGGCCGGGCCCGCGTGTCCGACACCCCCGAACTCACCGCCTACTACGGCGAACTCGCCGAACTGGAGGCCGGCGCCCTCTGGACGGTGGCCAACGACATCGAGCCCTGGTACCCGCAGCCGAAGTCCGTACCGGTCCTGTGGCGCTACGAAGCCCTGCGCCCGCTGGTCCGCAAGGCGCTCGACCTGGTCGAGGCCGACGACGCCGGACGCCGTGTCGTCATGCTCGTCAACCCCGGCCGCAAGGACGTGAGCGCCGCCGTCGGTCTGCTCTACACAGGCCTGCAGATCATGGGACCGGGGGAGGCGATGACCGCCCACCGCCACCAGGCCGCCGCCCTGCGCTTCGTCCACGAGGGAACCGGCGCCTGGACGATCGTCGACGGCCAGAAGCTGAAGGTCGGTCCCGGCGACTTCGCCATCACCCCCAACGGCACCTGGCACGAACACGGCAACGAGTCCGACGACGCCCCCGTCATCTGGCAGGACGGCCTCGACATCCCCCTCGTCAACGCCCTGGACGCGGGCTTCTACGAGGTCCACCCGGAGCTGTACCAGCAGCCCGGAAAGGTGATCAACTCCTCCGTCCTCACCTACGGCGCCCACCTGCTTCCGCACGGCTCCGAGAAGTGGACGCGCCCCTACTCGCCGCTGCTCGCCTATCCGTGGGAGCCGACCTACGAGTCCCTGCTGGGCCTCGCCGAGGCGACGGAAGGCTCCCCGTACGACGGTGTCATCGCCGAGTACGCCAACCCCGTCACCGGCGGGTCCGTGATGCCCACCATGAGCGCCCACATGCAACTGCTGCGGCCCGGCCAGGCCACGAAGGCGCACCGCCACACCGGATCGGTCGTCTACACCGTGGCCAAGGGCCGGGGTTACTCGGTCATCGCCGGGCAGCGCCACGACTGGCAGCGGGGCGACATCTTCTGCGTCCCCTCCTGGGCCTGGCACGAGCACGCGAACCTCGACCAGAACGACGACGCCTGCCTCTTCTCCTTCGACGACTTCCCCGTGATGCGCTCCCTCGCCTTCCACCGCGAGGAGGCGTACCCCGACAACGGCGGGCACCAGTCCGTCGCGTGAGCCGCCGCCGCGCCGGCACCGCCGGCCCTGACACCGGTACCGGCGCGGCGGCCCCGAACCGGGGGCGATCCGAACCTTCTCCGCATCGCCCCGGACCCGGGGCGGCGGCACGGAATCACGGACCGTACCGCCGCCCCGGCCTCAGCCCCCACTCCACCCCACCGCTTCCCAAGGAGCCGTCATGCGCCTCGTGACCTTCACCTCCGACGACGCCCCCGCCCGCCTCGGCGCCCAGGTCGAGGACCTGGTCGTCGACCTCGCCGCCCTGGCGGCCCACCACGGCACCGAACTGCCGCACGACCTGCTGACGTTCCTGCGCGCGGACACCGACGTCCACGACACCGCGCGCCGGCTGCTCGCCCGCGGCCCGGCCGGCCGGCCCGCCGCGGCCGTCCACGATCTCGCGGCGGTGGCGCTCCAGGCCCCGCTGCGCCCCGGCAAGATCATCGGGGTCGGCCTCAACTACGTCGAACACGTCGAGGAGTCCAGCCGCAGCCTGGACACCGACAGGGAACTGCCCCCGCGCCCCGTCCTCTTCAGCAAGCCCGCCACCGCGGTCACGGGCCCCGGGCAGCCGGTCCTGCACAACGGAGACCTCACCCGACAGCTCGACTGGGAGTGCGAACTGGCCGTCGTCATCGGCCGCACCGCCTTCCGGGTCAGCGAGGAGGACGCCTACGACCACGTCTTCGGCTACAGCATCGTCAACGACATCAGCGCCCGCGACCAGCGCCGCTCCGGCCAGTGGTTCTTCTCCAAGGGCCAGGACTCCTACGCGCCCTTCGGCCCCGCCATCGTCACCGCCGACGAGATCGCCGACCCCATGGCCCTGGACCTCGAACTGCGCGTCAACGGCGTCACCAAGCAGAAGTCCAACACCCGCCACATGCTCTTCCCCATCGCCCGCCTGATCGCGGACATCTCCTCCGGCGTGACCCTGGAGCCCGGCGACGTCATCGCCACCGGCTCGCCCTCCGGCGTGGGCGCGGGCATGGTGCCGCCGGAGTTCCTCGTCCCGGGCGACACCGTCGAAGCCACCGTCGAGCACATCGGCACCCTCGCCAACCCCGTCGTCGACGCCCGCTGACCAGCAGCCACGGAGCACCAGTCATGACCACTCACCACACCTCCCGCACCTACCGCATCGGCCAGATCGTGCCGAGCTCCAACGTCACGATGGAGACCGAGATCCCGGCCATCCTGCGCGCCCGCGAGCGCGTGGCGCCGGAGCGCTTCACCTTCCACTCCAGCCGCATGCGCATGACCCATGTCACGCCCGAACAGCTCAAGGCGATGGACGCCGACTCGGACCGCTGCGCCGTCGAACTGTCCGACGCCCATGTGGACGTCCTCGGCTACGCCTGCCTGGTCGCCATCATGAGCATGGGCCTCGGCTACCACCGCACGTCCGAGGAACGCCTGCACGCCCGTACGGTCGAGAACGGCGCCCCCGCCCCGGTCGTCACCAGCGCCGGCGCCCTCGTGCACGGCCTGCACACCCTCGGCGCCAGGAAGATCGCGCTGGTGGCCCCGTACATGCGCCCGCTGACCCGGACGGTGGTCGACTACCTGACCCACGAGGGCATCGAGGTGCTCGACTACGCGGCGCTGGAGATCCCCGACAATCTGGACGTCGCCGCCCACGACCCCGCCCGGCTGCCCGGGATCGCCCGCGCCCTCCGGCACGCCGACGCGGACGCCGTCGTCCTGTCCGCCTGCGTCCAGATGCCCTCCCTCGGAGCCGTCGACGAGGCCGAGCAGCTGCTCGGCAAGCCCGTCGTCTCCGCGGCGGTGTGCACCGCGCACCAGATGCTGCGGACGCTGGACCTGCCGGCCGTCGCGCCCGGAGCGGGTCACCTGCTCTCCGGCGCGTACGCCGAGACGCCGCTGCCACGGCGTGCGGCGACCACGGAGTGACCGGTCGCCCGCGCTCGCGCCCACCGGCCCGGCCTTGCCGGACGCTCGGTAGGATCGCCCCCGCACACCACGGAAGGCGATCATGTCGGACAGTCCCCTCAGGCCCAGCTCGTTGATCAACACGGTCTACGGAGCTTTTCTTCGGCCGCTCGGGGGATGGATCTCCATCGCCGACCTGATCGTCCTCATGAACGAACTGGACGTGGACGCACCGGCGGTGCGCTCGGCGATCTCCCGCCTGAAGAAGCGGGGCATCCTCGAACCCGAGCGGCGCGGCGTGAACGGCTACCGCCTGAGTCCGGCCGTCCACCCCGTGTTCGACGAGGGCGACCGCCGGATCTTCGGCAGCCTGGAGCCGGCGGACCTGGCCGACGGCTGGGTGACGGCGGTGTTCTCCGTACCGGAGTCCGAGCGGGCCCACCGCTACCAGCTCCGCACCCGCCTGACCTGGCTCGGCTTCGGCAACATCACCTCCGGGGTGTGGCTGGCCCCCGGACGTCTGCTCGACGACGCCCGCGCCACCCTCGACCGCCTCGGCCTGAGCGCGTACGTGCACCTCTTCGCGTCGCGGTACGTGGCGTTCAGCGAACTGCGCGCCTCGGTCAGCACCTGGTGGGACTTCCCGGCGATCCAGGCGCAGTACGCCGCGTTCAGCGACACCTACGGCCCGGTGTCGGCGCGGATGACCGAAGGGGCTGAGATCGACCCCGAGGAGGCGTTCCGCCACTACGTCCCCCTGCTCACGCAGTGGCGCCGCCTGCCCTACCTCGACCCGGGCCTGCCGGAGGAACTCCTCCCCGAGGACTGGAACGCGGTCGAGGCACGCCGGCTCTTCCAGCGACTCCACGCGGTGCTCGCCGAGCCCAGCCTGCGCCACGTGCGGACCGTGACCGGCGACAGCCCTGGCACGGGCTCTCGGCCGGTGCTTTCCTGAAGGTGAGGAGGGGGCCCGCCCAAGGTCCGGATGGACCGGGCTCGGGACCGACCAGCCGGGTTCAGCTGATGAGCTGCTCGACAAGGCCCTTGAGGCCGCGACGTCCCAACATCCCCGGGTCCGCCTGCGCAGGAGCTCGGTCGAGGGCCCCGCGCACACGATCCTGACCGAGCGCTCGGCCGCCGCCGACCTGCTGGTCGTCGGGGCACGGCGCAGGGACGGGCTCGTCGGTCTGGAACTGGGCAGGGTCGCCCACCGCGCCCTGCACCACGCCTCGTGTCCGATCGCCGTCGTACCTCAGCGTGGGTGACCGGGACTGCCAGGACCGGAGCCGTGGCGCCATGGGCCGGTCGGTCCAAGGGCGGCCCGTTCGGCCCCGTCGGACAGCCCCCTTGGACGCTGTGACGCCTGACCTCGCGGGCGGACGATGGGGTTACGGAGTCGGACCGGCCCCGTAACCCGGTCCGCAGCCCGTCCGTACCGACTCGGGTCCAGCGCGACGGCCCTGGGCCCCGCGAACGAGGAGGAGCGCCATGGCCGGAGGCAAGGTGGAACGGAGGCACAGCCTCTTCCCCGACTTCAACGACTTGTTCAACCGAGAGTTTCCGGGACTGCCCGGGTGGCGACCCGCAACGGCTGCTCACTCCATTCCCGTGGAGGTGACCGGCGGAGGCGGTGTGTACGTGCTGCGGGCTGAACTGCCCGGGATGGACCCCGACGATGTCGCCATCACCGTTGACGACGACCTGATCACGGTGAGTGCGGAACACGGCGAAGGTGAGGAGGACAAAGAGCACTCGGAGTTCCGCTACGGATCGTTCCGCAGGACGGTGCGCCTCCCCGGCACGATCCCGGCCGACGACGTCGAGGCGTCGTACGAGGACGGCATCCTCACCATCCGCGTCCCGATACCCGAGGAGAAGACCGGCACCGTACGCACCATTCCGGTGAAGCGAGGAGGCACCCCGCCCGAAGGAGCCAGCTCGTGAACCCCAAGCGCGTATGGGTCGCCTACGGCAGCAAGGCCGGCGCGACCTCGCGTCGCCTTCAGCGGCCGGTGACGGTGCGCTCGGTCGCGGCCGGCTCCGTGCCGCCCTGATCGAGACGGAAGGGTGGGTAGGCGTCCGTCATGAGGCTCGCGTAGGCGGCGACGCGCAGGACCCAGCGGTTCAGGCCGACGATCAGGGCGAACAGGTCGCGTGGATACCGGTCGGTGAAGGCCACGGCGAAGCCCGCGATGAGCGTGAGCAGCGTGATCAGCCCGCCGCTCCACCAGCCGGCGGCGCGCATGCCGCCGGTGAAGAAGGCGATCACCAGGTAGTGGGGGATGGCGAGCAGCCACCACTTGACCAGGACCTGCGAGCGGGAGAGCCGCTCCGGGTAGGCGATGTCCAGCCGGGCGGGGTAGTCGGGCTCGGGGCCCAGGCTGAAGGGCGGGTAACGGTCGGTGCCGAGGGCGCCGTACGAGTAGTACGACACACGCCACGACCAGCGGAGCACGCCGAGGTTGAAGTCGAACAGGCCCCGTGGGAAGCGCTCGGTGAACAGGACGGCGAAGAACGCGATCACCGTCACGACGAGGAAGGCGATCCAGAGGAAGAACAGCACGATCCAGTGGGGGATCACCAGGATCCATTTCACCAGCCACAGCCAGCGGGACAGCCCCTTGTCCAGCTCGGCCGTCACGTTCACGGGAACGTACGGGGCACTCGGCGTGACCATGATCGTCACTTCCTCGGTAGGTCGTCGACTTCGTACGTGAGCCGGTCGTCTCACGTGTTCGACCGGCGGCCCCTCATTCAGGATCGCTCGTCGCCGCCGCCTTCGGGAGGACGGCCCCGTCGACCTGCGAGGACCTGGCTACCCACGTCCCTGGACGGTGAGCTCGCACGCAGCGCGGGCAAGGCGGGCCGCGAGGGGATGCGCGCGCTGTCGCGGACCTCACCTGTCAGGGTGACGACTCCGGCGTCGACCCGCACGTCGACCTGGCGGAGGGAGACCTTGAGGAGCCTGCCGTCAGCGGACCAGGACGGCCTCGCCGGACCGGGGCACCACGGCCGTCCAGCCCAGTTCGCGGTCGATGCGGTCGCGCAGGGCCTCGGACGCGGCCGGTTCGCCGTGGACGAGGTAGGTGGTGTGCGGGGGAGGGGCGCCGCGCAGCCAGTCGATGATCTGGCCGGCGTCGGCGTGGGCCGAGAAGTGGGGTACGTCGGCGACCTCGGCCCGCACGGGCACGTACGCGCCGAACATCTTGAGCGCCCGCGCCCCGTCCACCAGGTCCCGTGCCCGGGTGCCCGCCGCGGCGAAGCCGACGATGACGACCGCGTTGCGCGGATCGGGGAGCAGCCGGTGCAGGTGGTGCAGGACGCGGCCGCCGGTCGCCATACCGGCCGAGGAGACGATCACGGCGGGGCCCTCGACCTCGTTGATCTCGATGGACTGCTGGACGGTGCGCGCGGCGAGGAACGGCTCCGGGCTCAGGGCGGCCTCTCCCTCGGCGAGGATCTCCGGCCGGAGCTCGGGGGAGCGCGCGCGTACCGCGTCCTGATAGACGTCGAGGGCGGCCAGGGCCATGGGGCTGTCCACGAACACGGGCACAGAGCGTGGCAGGACGCCCATGGCGCGCAACCGGCCCAGTTCGTGCAGGACGACCTCGGTCCGGTCGATCGCGAAGGACGGGATGACGACGGTGCCCCGGCGAGCGAGGGCCCGCGCGATCACGGAGGCGAACTCCGACCGGGCGGACTCCTGGTCGTGGCGGCGGTCTCCGTACGTCGACTCCATGAGCAGCGCGTCCGCGCCCGAGAAGGGCACGGGCGGCAGCAGCAGCGGGTGTCCGGGGCGGCCCAGGTCTCCGGAGGCGGCCAGGGTGTGGCCGTCCTCCAGGGTGAGGTGCGCCCATGCCGACCCGAGGATGTGCCCGCCGTGGTGGAGGGCGAGCCGGGTGCCGGCCATGATCTCGACGTCCTCGCCGATCGGGACGGGGTCGAGGAACGACAGCGTCTTCTCGACGTCGGAGTCGTCGTAGAGCGGCTTGGCCGGGCGGTGCTTGGACCAGCCGTGCTCGTCGGCGTGCCGGGCGGCCTCCATCTGGAGGCGGGCGCTGTCGCGCAGCACGATCCCGGCGAGCCGGGCGGTGTGGGCGCTGGTGAGGATCGGTCCCCGGAACCCCTGCCGGACCAGGCGGGGAAGGTAGCCGCAGTGGTCCAGGTGGGCGTGGGTCACGACCACGGCGTCGACGTCGGCGGCGTCGCGGGCGAACCGCTCCCAGTTGCGGCGTCGCAGGTCCGCGAAACCCTGGAAGAGACCGCAGTCGAGGAGGATCCGGGCATGGTCGCTCTCGACCAGGAACGTGCTGCCGGTGACCGTACCCACGCCGCCCAGGAAGCTGAGCAGGGCCGGGCGTGGGGTGCCGGGTGCGGGGCTCGGGGCTGCATCGGACATGGCCGACCCTCCTTCGACGGAGCCGTCTTCACCCTCGCATCCGGCCCAGCCGATCCGGAGGGTCCGAGCGGGTCCGTTTCGGGGGCCGACCGGCTCATGCGGCGCGGGGGGACTCCCGTTGAGCCTGATACCGAGGACCGCAGCCGCGCGTGAGAAGAAGTGGGTGGACTCCATGAAGGCACTCGTGTTCCAGGAACCGGGCCACATGGGCTGGCAGGACGTGCCCGATCCGGTCGTCGAGGACCCCGCCGACGCGATCGTGCGGGTCGACGTCGTCACCATCTGCGGCACGGACCTGCACATCCTCAAGGGGGACGTGCCGGAGGTGACACCGGGCCGCGTGCTCGGTCACGAGGCGGTGGGCACGGTCGTCGAGACCGGCGGTGACGTGCGTACCGTGCGTCCCGGTGACCGCGTCCTGATCTCCTGCATCTCGGCCTGCGGCCGCTGCCGCTTCTGCCGCGAGAGCCGCTACGGCCAGTGCACGGGAGGGGGAGGCTGGGTCCTCGGTCACACCATCGACGGAACCCAGGCGGAGTACGTCCGGGTGCCCTTCGCCGATCTGTCCGTCCACGCGCTGTCCGACGCCACGGACGGACACGACGCCGTCCTGCTCGCCGACATCTTCCCCACCGCCTACGAGGTCGGTGTGCTGAACGGTGCCGTGAGCCCCGCCGACACCGTGGTCGTGGTCGGCGTGGGACCCGTGGGGCTCGCCGCAGTCGCCACCGCCGCGTTCTACAGCCCGGGGAACATCGTCGCCGTCGACCTGGCCGAGTCCCGGCTGGACGCCGCCCGCGCCCTCGGCGCGCACGCCACGGCCCACGCCACGGAGGAACCGGAACAACTGGTCGCGGACCTGACCGACGGCCTGGGCGCCGACGTCGTCATGGAGGCCGTCGGCGTCCCCGAGGCGTTCGAGATGTGCACGCGGATGGTGCGGCCCGGGGGGAGGGTCGCCAACATCGGTGTCCACGGCAAGCCGGCGGCGCTCCACCTCGAAGACCTGTGGATCAAGGACGTCACCATCACCACCGGCCTGGTGGACACCTCGTCCACGCCTCTGCTGCTCCGCATGATGGCCGCGGGCCGCCTGCCGTCCTCGTCACTGATCACCCACCGCTTCGACCTGGGGCAGATGGAGGAGGCGTACGACGTCTTCGGGCGTGCCGCGGAGACAGGCGCCCTCAAGGTCGCGCTCGGCGGGGCCTAGGGCACGCCGGTGAGCGGCGCCGACCCCCGCCCGGCTGGGGGCAAGCCAGGGGACGGCCCCCGCCCGGCTGGGGGCCCGCCGGAGGACGGCCGGGGCAGTCCCGGACCCCGCTCGCCCCAAGCCCTCGTCCTCGACACGGACGGGGTGCTCCTGGACTCGGCCGGCCTGCACGCGGCGGCCTGGAAGACCGCGCTGGACGCCTGCCTGGCAGCGGTCTCCGGCGCGGAGCAGCCGCCCTTCGACGCCGACGTGGAGTACCGCCGGTTCGTCGACGGAAGACCCCGCTACGACGGCGCGGCGGCCTTCCTCGCCGCCCGGGGCCTCGCACTCCCGCCGGGCACTCCCGGCGACCCGCCCGGCTCCGCCACGATCTGGGCGGTCGCCGCCCGCAAGGAGCGGGCGTTCGTCGACCGGCTTCGCGAGGACGGGGTCGCGGCCTTCGGCGACAGCAGGCCCGCTCTCACGGCCCTGCGCGCGGCGGAGGTGCCCTGTGCCGCTGTGTCGGCCTCCCGGCACGCTCGGGACCTGATCCGTGCGGCAGGACTCGCGGAACTCCTCACCGTGATCGTGGACGGCGAGGACGCCGCCCGCCTCGGCCTCGCCGGCAAGCCGGACCCCGCGCTCTTCCTGCGCGCGGCCGCTCTCCTCGGCAGCCGCCCGCAGGAGACCGCGGTCGCCGAGGACGCACTCGCCGGGGTCGACGCGGCGCGCCGCGGCGGCTTCGGCCTGGTCGTCGGCGTCGACCGCACCGCGCTGCGGCGTGCCGCCGCCCCGCTGCGCGAGCAGGGTGCCGACCTGGTGGTCCCCGATCTCACGACACTGGTCCGCAGTGTGTGGGGTGAGCGCCGATGACCTCGGAGTGGACGTGGAGGTACGACCGGTACGACCCGGAACGCGAGCCGCTGGTCGAAGCGCTCTGCACCCTGGGCAACGGCCGGTTCGCGACCCGGGGCTCCGCGCCCGAGTGCACCGCCGGGTCCGCGCACTACCCGGGCACCTATCTGGCCGGCTGCTACGACCGGCTCACCTCGCTCGTCGCGGGGGAACGGGTCGAGAACGAGGACCTCGTCAACCTCCCGAACTGGACGCTGCTGCGCTACCGCTGTCTGCCGGACGACGGTCCGGCGGGCGACTGGCTGACGCCCGACAGCGGGGAACTGCGCCACTACGACGTGCGCCTCGACCTGCGCGCGGGGGTGCTCACCCGGCACCTCTTCTTCGAGGACGCCCGGGGGCGCGGCCTGCGCGTGAGCCATGTCCGCCTCGTGCACATGGGCGAGCCCGGACTGGCGGCCCAGCGCACGCTGTTCCGCGCCTACTGCTGGAGCGGTGACATCGAGGTGCAGTCCATCCTCGACGGCGCCGTGACCAACTCCGGAGTCGACCGCTACCGGCACTTGCAGGGGCGGCATCTCACGGACCACCGGGCTGGATTCGCGTCCGAGGGCGTCGCCTGGCTCACCTGCCGCACGGCCGATCCGGGCATCGGGATCGCCGCCGCCGTGCGCACGGTCACCAGCCCCGTCCGGCCCGCGAGGCAGAAAGCCACGGGGACCGGCACCGTGCAGACGTACCGCCTGCCCGTCGTCCCCCGACGTTCGGCCACGGTCGTGAAGACCTTGGCATTGCACACCTCGATGGACTGGCCCGCCGCCGACCCGCACTCCGCGGCCGTCGACGCGATCGGCCGCGCCCCGGCCTTCCCCCGGCTGCTCTCCGCCCACAAGGCGGCCTGGCAGCGCATCTGGGAACAGGGCGAGTTGCGCGCGCCGGGGGAGGCGGGCCGCATCCTGCGGCTGCACGTCTTCCACCTGCTGCAGACGCTCTCCCCGCACACGGCGGAGCTCGACGTGGGCGTCCCCGCGCGCGGCCTGCACGGTGAGGCGTACCGGGGACACGTGTTCTGGGACGAGCTGTTCGTCCTGCCCTATCTCGACCTTCACTTCCCCGAGGTGGCCCGGGCGCTGCTCATGTACCGGCACCGTCGACTGCCGGCCGCGCGCGAGGCCGCTCGTCTCGCCGGCCGCCGAGGAGCCATGTATCCCTGGCAGAGCGCGAGTTCGGGCCGGGAGGAGACGCAGGCCCTGCACCTCAACCCGCGATCGGGACGCTGGCTTCCCGACCACTCCAGGCTTCAGCACCATGTGAACTCCGCCATCGCGTACAACGTGTGGCGGTACGCGCAGGCCACCGGCGACCGGGGGTTCCTGCACTCCGCCGGTGCGGAGATCCTCCTGGAGGTCGCCCGCTACTGGTCCGCGGCCGCCGTGTTCGACCCGGCCCTCGGCCGTCACCGCATGCGCGGGGTCGTGGGACCCGACGAGTACCACGACGCCTATCCCGACGCCGTGAACCCGGGGATCGACGACAACGCCTACACCAACGCGACCGCCGCCTGGGTACTCGCCCGCGGCCTCGACCTCCTCGGCGAACTGCCCGAGGCCCGCCGCTCGGAGCTCACGGAGCGACTGTCGCTCGACGAGGGTGAACTCGCGCGCTGGCAGGACGTCTCCCGCCGCCTGTACGTGCCGTTCCACCGAGGCGTGATCAGCCAGTTCCAGGGGTACGGCGAACTGGCGGAGCTGGACTGGGACCGCTACCGCGACCGGTACGGCGACATCCGCAGACTCGACCGGATCCTGGAGGCCGAGGGCGACACGGTCAACCGCTACCAGGCGTCGAAACAGGCCGACACCCTCATGCTCGGCTACCTCTTCCGGCCCGAGGAGCTGGCCGACCTGTTCGGCCGGCTCGGCTACGCGCTGGACGACGAGGTGTGGCGGGCGACCGTCTCGTACTACCTCCGGCGCACCAGCCACGGGTCGACGCTCAGCAGCCTCGTCCATGGCTGGGTGCTGGCCCGGCAGAAGGGCGCGGACGCCTGGCGGTACTGCGAGGAGGCGCTGCTCGCCGACGTGGCCGACATCCAGGGCGGTACGACCGGGGAAGGCATCCATCTCGGAGCGATGGCGGGCACGATCGACCTGGTCGAGCGCGGGATCACCGGCCTGGAGACCGGGCCGGGCGGTCTGCGCGTGGCTCCGGTGGCGCTGGCGGAGATCCCGCGGTTCACGTTCACGCTGTGCTGCGGCCGTCATCGAGGGGTCCGGCTGCGGGTACTCCCCGGGCGGCTCGCCCTGAGGGTTCCCGCCTCGCCCGAGGGCTCGCTGGCCGTCGTGCTCCCCGGAGACCGGAAGTACACCGTCGCCCCCGGGCGGGAGCGGTGGTTCCGGCTCTGAGCAGGGCGAACCGGGGGCTTCTCGAAGCGTCACTGTCCGCCGTGCGTCACCGGAAGCTCGTCACCAGAGGCTGTCGTGCGGATTCCGGACGGAGGACGAGAGCCGTGTGTCGTCCTCCTGGGAGGACAGCCGGTCCACGACGGCGACGACACCGTCCACCCGTTCGGTGAGTTCGACGAGCATCCGGGCCTGGCTGCGTCGCCGGACACGGCCGGCGAGCGTCGCCACGCCGTCGAGGACGTGGACGTCCACGGCGTCGGCCGACAGGTCCATGGCCTCCGAGAGGACGTCCTCGTGGATACGGCGTCGAATCTCGGCGTCGGGTCGGAGATAGACGTAGAGCAGATCGCGGCGGGTCACGATGCCCACCAGCCGTTCCTCCTCGTCGACGACGGGAAGGCGCTCGACGCCCCGCCGCACCATCAGCCGCGCCGCGTCCGCCACCGTCTCCTCGGCGTGCACCGTGATGGCCGGCCGCGTCATGATGTCCCTCACCGTCAGCTCGTTGCGGGCCAGGAGATCGCTCTCCGACACGACTCCGAGGACATGCTCGTCCTCGTCCACGACGGGCAGTCCGCTGATGTCGTGTTCGGCGAGCATCTTCGCCGCGTCCCTGAACGACATCGCAGGGACGGCGGAAACGACGTCGTCGGTCATCAGTCCGCCGACCTTCATGTGCTTCATCGCCATGCCTCCTGTTCAGGGGTTCGGTGGTGCTGTCCTGCCTCCTCACCCTGCCCCGCCGGGCGCGTGCCGGGGAGGGCCGAACGGTCCACCATCAGGACCGAACGGTCTCGGCGCGACCACGTGCTCGTCCCCCAGCAGGTGATGGGGCCCTTCGGTCCCGACGTTGGCCCCAGCGGCCCTCGGCCCGGCCGCGTCCGGAGGGGAGAGTGGAAGGAGCCCTTCGGATCGTCCGAGGAGGAGGCATGGCGACCTTCACGTCCCGTCCCGGCATCGGCAGCGTCGTCGTCGGCGTCGACGGATCACCCTCCGCGCGTACGGCGGTGATGTGGGCGGCGGAGGAGGCGGCTTTGCGGGGGAGCCCTCTCCGCGTCGTCCACGCGGCCGACACGGACGCACCAGCCCCGTTCCTGTCCCAGGCGGAGATTGCCGAGAGTCGGCGTGCGGGGCTCGAACTGCTCGACAGGACCGCCGGGGAGATCGCGACGCGTCACCCTGAGCTCACGGTCCTCACCGAACTCGACCACGGCGCTGCCCCTGACAGTCTGCGACGGGCCGCCGCCCTCACCGGAACGATCGTCGTGGGGCACCGGGGCCTCGGAGGGTTCTCCGCGCTGTTGCTCGGCTCGGTCGGGCTCGGCGTCGCGGCCGCCGCCACCACGCCTGTCGTCGTGGTCCGCGGGGCCACCGAGCCCGCCGAGCCCGCCGAGGCAGGCGTTGTCCTGGCCGCGGTCCGGGACGCTGCCGATGCGGGCTGCGCCCTCGCGGCGGCCCGTGAGGCCGTGCTGCGCAAGGTGCCGCTGCGGCTCCTGCACGTCCGGAACGCGGGACTGTCCGCCGGCGCACACGCTCTGTTGCGCGACGGCGGCGAGAAGAACGCCGGCGAGCGGGTCGCCGTGCCGCCCGAGGTGACCGACCGGGTCCGGAAGGAATTCCCGGAACTGACGGTGTGGGCCGATGGCCGGACGAGTCACAGCGTGCCCGGAGCCCTCGTCGACGCGTCACACCACGCCGACCTCGTGGTCGTCGGAGGGAGACGGTCGCCCGGATACCTCGGACCCACCATCGGACGCACCACGCTCGGCCTGCTGCAGCACGCCCACTGTCCCGTGGAGCTCATCCCCCGGCGAGGTCCTGGGCATGGGACCACGTACTGACACGGACGCGTTCGGCTGGAGCGGCCCAAGCACCGGAACTACCGTGAACATGTGCTTCAGGCGTGGACCGCCGCGCGGCGCGGCCGGAGGTGACGATGGTGTCGGAGGGGCCGGGGCCCGCGAACCGAAAGGTTCCGCGGCTGCGACTCGACGAGCTGCTCGACGAGGTCCAGGCACGCATCGACGAGGTACGAGGCACCAGGGACCGGCTCACCGGGCTGCTGGAAGCCGTGATGTCCGTAGGCAGGGAACTCGACCTGCCTCAGGTGCTCAGGGGCATCGTGGAGGCGGCCGTCACCCTCGTGGACGCCGAGTACGGCGCTCTGGGCGTCATCGGGGACGACAAGAAGCTCTCCGAGTTCCTCCCGGTCGGTGTCGGGGACGATCTGCGGGCGCGGATCGGCGACCTGCCCTCCGGTCACGGTCTCCTCGGTGAGCTGATCCGCAACCCCAAGCCGCTGCGGCTCGCGGAGCTGTCCGAGCATCCGGCCTCGTACGGGTTCCCGCCGCACCACCCGCCGATGCGGACCTTCCTGGGCGTGCCCATCCGGGTCCGCGACGAGGTCTTCGGCAACCTCTACCTCACCGAGAAGCGGGGTGGGGCCGAGTTCGACGCCGAGGACGAGGCGGTCGTGACCACCCTGTCCGTCGCGGCCGGCATCGCCATCGAGAACGCCCGCCTGTACGAGGAGGGCCGCCTCCGGCAGCGGTGGCTCACCGCGAGCTCCGACCTGACCAGCGCACTCCTGTCGGGCGCGGAGGAGACCGAGGTGCTCGACGGGATGCTGGAGCAGGCCGTGGACATCGCGGCCGCCGACATGGGGGTCTTCTATCTCGTGGGCCCCGGTGGCGAGCTGCGAGGCTCACTCGCCTGCGGCGAGAAGGCCGAAGCGCACCGGGGAGTCGTCCTGCCGAGCAGCGAGGGAACGCTGGCCGAGGCCGCCCTCGCGCAGGACGGCCTGCTCACCGTCGCCGACGTCGAGAACGAGCCGCGCATCAGGGTGCAGCCCGAACGGTGGCAGGGTTTCGGCCCGGCGGTGGCCGTGACGGTCGGTACCAAGGAGCGGCTCAGCGGGGTACTGATCCTGGCCCGGAGGCACGGGCGGCCTCCGTTCGCGGGCGCCGAGATCCTTGCTCTCCCCGGGTTCGCGGGGCAGGCCGCCCTGGCGCTCGAACTGGCCGACCGACGCCGTGACGCCGAGCAGGTGGTCCTCCTGGAGGACCGCGACCGGATCGCCCGTGACCTGCACGACCTCGCGATCCAGCGGCTGTTCGCCACCGGCATGACGCTGCAGAGCGCCCGTCGGTTCGTCGAGCACCCGGAGGCCGTGGACCGGCTGACGCGGGCGATCGACGACCTGGACGCCACGATCAAGATCATCCGGTCGACCATCTTCGGTCTGCGGGAACACGAGACCGCCGAGGCGCCGAGGCTCAGAAGCCGTGTGGTCAAGGCGGTCGACGAGGCCGCGACCACGCTCGGCTTCGCTCCGGCGCTGCGCATGGAGGGTCTCCTCGACACGGACGTGCCCCATGAGGCGGCGGAGGAGGTGATCGCGGTCATCGGCGAGGCGCTCACCAACGTGGCTCGGCACGCGCACGCGCGCGGGGCGGAGGTGTCGGTCGTCGCCGAGGACGGCGTGCTGGCGGTGACGGTGAGCGACGACGGTACGGGCATCGCGCGGGGCGGCCCCCGCAGCGGACTGCGCAACCTCTCCGAACGGGCGGAGCGGCTGGGCGGGACCCTGTCGGTTCAGGCGAGAGCGGAGCCGCGCGGCGGGACGGTACTGGAGTGGCGAATTCCGGTGCGGGAGGGCCGGGAGTGAGGGCCGGACACCGGACGCTACGTCCCCTCGGAGTCGTGTTCGTGCGACTGCGCGGCGATGACGGCGGCCTGCACGCGGCGTTCCACACCGAGCTTGCCGAGCAACCGTGAGATGTGGTTCTTGACGGTCTTCTCCGACAGGTAGAGCCGCTTGGCGATCTGCCGGTTGGTGAGCCCTTCGCCGATGAGGTCGAGCACGGACCGCTCCCGCTCGGACAGCACCGCGAGCCGTTCGTCCTCCGGCGGCTTCGCCGCCTCGGGGTCTCGCAGCGAGTGCATCAGCCGCGCTGTGGTGGCCGGGTCCAGCATCGACTGCCCGGTGGCCACGGTCCGCACGGCCGCGACGAGGTCCGACCCCTTGATCTGCTTGAGGACGTACCCGGCCGCGCCGGCCATGATCGCGTCGAGGAGAGCGTCCTCGTCATCGAAGGACGTCAGCATCAGACAGGCCAGCTCGGGCATCCGGGACCGCAGCTCCCTGCACACGGAGATGCCGTCGCCGTCCGGCAGCCGTACGTCGAGAACCGCCACGTCCGGCCGCAGCGCGGGACCCCTGGCCAGCGCCTGCTCCGCCGTCGCCGCCTCGCCGACCACTTCCAGGTCGGGCTCGTCGTCGAGGAGGTCGCGAAGGCCCCGGCGGACGACCTCGTGATCGTCGACGAGGAACACGCGAGTGAGTGCGGTGACTGCCGACAGATCCGTCATGGCGATCCTTGTGGCCGATCGGCTGGGCACCCCCTCTTTGGATTGTCCGTCACCGGAGCGTCTCAGGTCGCACCGAGATCCATCCGGACGTCGACGACCCACTCCACCGCCCGCACGGCCCGGGCGACCAGCGGCACCAGCGACCGGTCCGAGAGCGAGCCACGCATCGTGGCCACCCCCTCCGCCGGAGGGGGTGGCCACGTGGATCGGTCAAGCCACCTGGAGAGCCGCGCCCCATGCCTTCGCGCGGTCTCGTTCGCCGGCGCGGAGCGGGCCTTCGGTGTCCTCGATGATGAATCCCTCCGGCTCCGCGACAAGCTCGTAACCATGGTTGCGCAGCCGGCGTGCGATACCGCCGGCCGCGGCGCCGGCCAGGCGCATGTCCGCTCGGGTGTCGAAGGCCGCGGCGGCATGGGTGCCGGTGTGGGCCTTCGGGAGCGTGTCGTGGAACCAGTCGCGGACGCCAGGACCTTCGGCGCCCTCTTCAGGGGTGAAGGGACGTTCCTCTTTCTCGGCCCCTTGCTGCTCGGCCTTCAGCCCCATCTTCCGGCTCATCCCCGTGGTCATGCCCCGCATGTGGGTCGGTCCGCCGACGACCAGCAGGTCGGTGGAGCCGATACGCTCCGGCAGCGCGTCGACCACCGCCACGCACTCGACCTCCGCGTCCGGGTGCGATTGCTTCACGCCCTCTCCGATCGCGTCGGCGATCTCGTGCGTGTTCCCGAACAGGCTCTCGTACACGATCACGGCACGCATCACGATGCATCTCCTCAGGTGCTTCCTTCTCCGGTCTCCGCTCGGTCCGGCACTCCACGTGCCCCATGACCTCCAGATCCGACGTCATCAGTCTCGTCCAAGCACGGGTATCTCGCTGGGGCCGAACGGTCCCCGAAACGGGCCCAGTGGCATCGGTTGATTCCGGCAGGAGCAACGAAAACGGCGCGACGGTCTCCAAGAGACACGCCGCGCCGCACATTTCACTCTTCGCCCTGGTTCAGCTGGGCGAAGCCGCCTCGAAGTAGGGCGGGCCGTACTTGGCCACACCGAAGCGGAACTCTTCGTCCGTCAGTGTCCTGAAGACGTACTCCGAGGCCGACATCGCGAACTCCGACCAGTCACCCTCGGAATCCTGGACCACGATGGGCCACCGTTCCGAAGGCTCGTTGCTCGCCAGCCAGTAGATCTGGCACTCCGAGTACGTGTCTGCCCAGGGGAGCAACCCTCGGGAACCGAACCGGTAGACCCCGTAGCGCTCAAGGTCCGCCGCCGCGAACGGGTTGACCTCCACGATCCGCCGCAGTGAACGCCACTGCCGCAGGAGTTCCAGGTCCGCACCACCCGCGGACGAGGCAATCTCCAGGAACCCACTGAAAACGCCGCGCCCGAAGGTTTCGCACAACTCCTTGAAGTCCCCTGGGAGGGAGCACTGAAGTTCTTCTTCGATCTCCCCCCAGGAGATCTCCAGGGCCAGCGGGGACCAAGGGAGCCGGCCGACGATTCTGTCCACCCAGCTCGCCATGGTCCCTCGGCTACTTCTGTCTAGTGAGGATAGTTTTCGATGCGAGCATAACCCGCACCTTCTCGGTTACCTATCCAACCCAGGTGCACCCGGATCGGGATGGGGTTGTTGCCGACGTATTCCGGAGTGACGCTGTAGTAGAGAGTCTCCCCCGTCTCGACCCGCCTGGCGAGATCCCTTTCGATGCTCGACATGTCAGGCGAGTTCGATCTGTCGTAGAGCGGGACCAGATTACGGGCGTCCTCACCGGACCCTCCGAGGGACTTGGCGATCAGATGCCCGCGCTGCAGGCCTGCGCCAAGCTTCCAACCGCGAGGCTGGTTGTTCCAGCCGTCGCCCCTGTTGAGCGGCCATTCGGTCCCCGTACCCACGAGGTTGGTGGGTTCCGTATCGAATTTCCACTTTTCGTGTTTGCCGGTCGTGTAGTTGTAGTCACCGCTATTGAGACAGGCACGCGCACCCTGTGCACGGCCAAGGCTGTCCAGCGGCATGTAGTAGATCGCCGAATTGCCTTGCTTGCAGCCGCGGCGATCGACAGGTGAGCTGTCGAACGCCCCTTCGTTCTCCTCGGTCGGTGTCAGATGAAGACCGAGCCCGTAGTCGGCCGCGATGTCTCCATCAGGGTCGAAGTCCGGGTGCTCCTTGAAGAAGTCCAGGAGATCGGCCGAACCGAACATGGCGGCCCAGCCGTCGGCCAGCGTCCACTGCCCGGCTGCGACCGCGTCCATCGCGACCTCGGGCTTGCGGTTCGGGACGACGACCGGCGGCGGCTTCCACGGGTCGACGTTGGCGTTGCCGTCGTCGACGGAGGACGGGCCGGGGAAGTTGCCCCAGCTCGTGCGGCACCAGGGACGGCAGCCGCCGCCACCGCCGCCGGAGCTGCCCGCCTTCGGCGGCGCACCCTTCTTCCCTCCGCCGCACGCGGCCAGCCACGGGTTGCGCTGGCAGTAGGTGCTCCTCGGCTGGGGCTGCGGCTGGGCCTGCGGCTGCTTCTTCCGCTGGTCCCGCATGTACTTCTTCTCGTCCCAGACGTCGAAGGGGCGAGGGCGGGGCTGCGGGTTCCAGCGGTCCCTCTGCTTGTCGTTCTGGCGCCAGTTCCAGTCGTTGTCGGTGCTCCAGTTGGCGTTGACCGCCGTATGGGCTGCCGCTCCGACCCCCACGGCGGCGGTGGCTGCGACGGCCACCTTCCACAGGGGGATGGCAGCGAGGAACAAGGGAAGGTGACCGTTCGGGTCCGTGCCGTTGAGCGGACTCGCGTTCGCGTAGGTGTAGCGGTTGGCCTGGACCGACGGGCTCGGGTTGAGCTGCCAGGTGTCGCGGCTCGTGAAGCTGCCGATGCCCGGCTGGTACCAGCGTGAGGCCATGTTGACCTCGCCGGTGGAGCTGTCCGTCCACCCGGACTGGTAGCCCACGGCCGGGTTGCCGCCGCTGGAGGCGGTGACGTTGCCGAACGGGTCGTAGGCACGCGACGACGCCACCGACTTGCCGTCCGGTGTCAGGCCGGCCACCAGGTCGGTATGCCGGTCGGCGACCGCCAGACTCGCCGAGCCCGCGGTGCCGGAGGCGGCACTGGCGAGCAGGGCTCCTCCGGGATTGCGGCTGTAGGTCGTCGTGCCGTCCTTGACCAGCTGGTTCGAGCCGCCGTCATAGGAGAACGACGCGCCGTTGTGGGTCATGACCCGGTCGAGCGAGTCGTACGTGAAGGTGCTCGTGCCGTTGGTGATCGTGCGCTCGAACGCGTCCGAGCCGATCTGGCGGGTGACTCCTCCCTCGGTCACCGACTTCGCGGTGCCGCGTGCGCTGTAGGTGAAGCTCTGGGCTCCCCACGTCTCCAGCCGGTTGCGGGAGTCGTAGGTCGCGGTGACAGCCCCCTTCCTGGTCAGGTTCCCGGACTTGTCCCACTCGAGCGGGGTGGTGGTGCCGCCGCCCGCGGTCATCGAGATCATGCGGCCGGACCTGTCGTAGGCGTAGGTCTGCTCGCCCGCGCCCGCGGTGCCCGCCGTGGTCTTCCTCACCAGCAGGTCGGCCTGGTCGTACTCGTACGCCATGCTCTCGACCTCGGCGCCGGTGTCGGTACGGCTCACCGCGTCCTTGGTCATCCGGCCGAGGCCGTCGTACGCGTACGTGCGCTTCGCGCCGACCGCGTACTGGCCTCCGCCCGCAGGCCTGGCGAACTCCTGCAGGATCGGGCGGCCCGCGGCGTCGTAGTCGCTGCGGACCTGCGTGCCGGTCAGCGGGTCGGTCGTGGTGTCGAGCCGGCCCGCCTGGTCGTAGGAGAAGGCCGTCACGCCGGCGGCGTCCGTGCGGGAGGTCATGCGACCGTCCGCGTCGTACGCGTAGGACGCGCTGCCGCCGGGACCGTCGGCCGACAGCAGCTGACCACGGTCGTTGTACGTGTACGCGTTGGCGGCGAGGACGCCGTCCCCGCCCGCGCCGGTCAGCCGGCCGGCGAGGTCGTACGACAGGGTGCGGGGCCGGGTGGCCACCGCGGTGCCGGAGCCGGTCTCACCGGTCAGCCGGCCAAGGCCGTCGTACGTCTTCTGACGCTTGACGTTGCCCGGCAGCAGCTCGGTGACGAGCCGTCCGGCCGCGTCGTAGACGTTCGACCAGGTGCGGACGTCCGCGGTCCAGTGCTGGCTGGTGGCCGGTTCGATCGTGCTCTCGGGCAGACCCCAGGTGTTGAAGGTGTGGTAGGTCGCCTTTCCGCGGCCGTCGGTGAGGCGCGTGCGGTTGCCCGCGGCGTCGTAGCCGAAGGTCGTCGTGATCGAGTCCGTCGCGGTGACCGGCTCGACCTGCGTGGTCATCCGGCCGACGGCGTCGTAGGTGTGGGTACGGCGCGCGCCGGTGGGTGAGACGGACGCGGTGACGTTGCCGTCCGCGTCGTACTCGGTGACGGTCGACCGCAGGGCGGTCGTGCCCGTGCCGTACTCCGTCGACGAGGTCAGGTTGCCGAGGACGTCGTAGGCCATGGCCGTTCTGCGGCCGGTGGCGTCCGTGGACTCGGTCTGGCGCCCGAGGCCGTCGTAGGAGGCCCGGGTGACACCTCCGAGGGGGTCGGTGACCGTGAGCACCTGACCCGCCGTGTCGTACGACGAGATGGTCCGCAGGCCTCCCGGGGTGGCCGAGACGGTCTGGTTGTCCGCGTCGTCCCAGGTGTAGCGGGAGACGAGGTTCTGGAGCGTGGGCCTGCGCTCGACGGTGGTGGCCGTGAGCTTACGGCCCAGCTGGTCGTAGGTGGACTCGGTGCGTGCTCCTGTCGGGTCGGTCGCGGAGAGCGGCAGACCGGTCGGGGTCCAGGTGTAGGTGGAGACACCGCGGCCGGACAGGTCGGTGGAGGTGCCGTCGAAGGTCGTGGCACCGGAGGCCTGGAGGCCCTGCGCACCGGTGACCGCGGGGTCGGTCCTGCGGGTCAGGTTGCCCAGCTGGTCGTAGGCGTAGTTGGTCGCACGGCCGAGCGCGTCGGTCGTGGAGGCCGTGTTGCCGAGCTGGTCGTACGTGGTCCGCGTGACGGCGGTGATGGCCGTCGTCGCGCCCGGCGGGGTGTAGTCGGGCAGCGTGACCGCCGTCGGACGGCCCAGCTTGTCGGTCTCCAGACGGGTCACCACGCCGCGCGGGTCGCGCGCCTCGGTGGCCTCGCCGAAGGTGTTGTAGCCCGTGGCCGCCTTCGGCGTGGCAGCCGTGGCCGCACCGCCGTTCTCCTCGACCTGGACCTGCGGCGCCGTCGTCTCGACCAGGCGGCCGAGCACGTCGTAGCGGCTGATCGAGGTGTGGCCACGGGGGGTGATTTGGGTCAGGGCGAGGCCCCGCTGGTCGAACGTGGCCGACGAGGTGCGCGTGCCGGTGCCGTCGGTGACGGTCGACTTCTTCGGGTTGCCGGCCGCGTCGTACTCGGTGGTCGAGGTGAGCTTCTTACCGGAGCCGTCGATGGACTGGCTCTGCTCGGTGACCCGGTCGTCGCCGTCGTAGGCGATGGCGGTGACCCGGTTGAGGCCGTTCGGGTCGAAGACCGACCGCGTCGGACGGCCCGTGGCGTCCACGGTTCTGACGGTCGTACGACCGCCGCTCGCCGTCTGCGAGGTGACGTTGCCCGCGCCGTCGTAGACCAGCGACTCCCGCAGGACGTCCCGCTTGGAACCGTCAGCCTGTGTCACCTGCTTCGCCGTCGTCGTGGCGCTCAGGCCGTCGTCGAAGTAGGTGAAGGCCGTCGTGGCCCCCAGCGCGTCCGTCGTCGAGGCCAGGCGGCCCGCCGGGTCGTACGCGTGGGAGACCAGGACCAGGTCACGGATCTGGCCGGACGGGTCGCCCGTCCAGTCCTTCAGCACCGACTCGGCAAGCTGCCCGCGCTTGGTGAAGGCGTGCGTGACGACGTTGCCCGCGGGGTCCGTCTCACGGATCACCCGGCCCAGCGCGTCGTGGCCGAAGGCCGATTCGTTGCCCTCCGCGTCCGTCACGCTCTCGTTGAGGCCGGCAGCGTTGTACCGGTAGCTCGTGGTACGGGTGGCGTCGCCGCCGGTGATGTCCGCCACGGACTCGGTGAGCAGTTTCCCGTCCGCGTCGAAGGTACGGCTGACCTTGGCGGTGTGCGTGACACCGGTGATCTCGTTCTTCACTCCCGGCCCGGTCTCCGACGAGACGCGGGACATCGTGTTGTAGGTGTACGTCGTGGTCACGCCGTTCGGAGTGGCGTCGGAGACCTGGGTCTCGGTCAGCTTCCGTCCGAGGCCGTCGTAGGTGTACGAGGTGACGAGCCCGGACGGGGTCGTGGCCCTGGCCAGGTCGCCGTTCGCGAAGTACGCGTACGAGACGGTCGCGCCGCCGGTGCTCTTCTTGGTGGCGACCAGGCCCTTGGGGGTCGCTCCGCCGCCCACCGCGGGCTCGTCGCCCAGGGTGTAGGTGGTCGACGTCCTGCGGCCGTCCGGCAGGGTGACCGTGTCGATCTGCCCGAGGGCGGTGTACGAGGTGGTCGTGCGGAACCGGTCGTCCGCCGGCCCGGAGGAACGGCCGTCGCGCACGGCGGTCTGCTTGCCGTTGCGCGGGTCCAGCTTGTCGGCCTCGTTGTAGTGGTGCTCCGCGAACGACGTCCAGCAGGAGTTCGCGTCCCGGCAGGTCGTCGTGGAGACGGTGTTGCCGCGTTCGTCATGACCTGTCACGACCGAGTGGCCGTTGGGGTCGGTGACGGTGTGCAGGAAGCCACCGGTGTCGTACGCGTACGTGGTGACACCGCCGTCCGCGTTCGTCGACATGACCCTGCGCTGTCCGCGGACCGCGTCGAAGGTGCTGCTCGTCGTCGTGCCCGCCGGGTCGGTGACCGTCACCGTGGACGTGAGCGAGGAGACCGACGACGACGCGCGGGCCTGGTACTGCGCCGCCACCTCATCGGCGGAAAGACCGCGGCGGAAGACCGCGGCCTCGTCGAGCGCGCCGGTGAAGTAGCTGACGTTGCCGGGGGCGGAGGGCCAGAACTTGGCGAAGCCCGCACCGAGGAACGTCCGGCTGTTGCTCTGGTGCCCGACCGGGGCGGCGGACTTCGTCGCGACCTGAGCGCCGTCCAGGTAGAGCGTCTGGGTGCCGCCCTTGGCCGTGATGGCGGCGTGGTGCCACTGGTTGTCGGTCACGGTGCCGGGCGACGCGTTGGAGGCCGTGACGCCGGCGGAGTAGTACTCGCCGTGCAGCTTGCCGTCGGCGCCGACGTACAGGACCGGGGTCCAGCTGCCGCTCGCGTCGGCGGCTCCCGCGACGGGTGCCGACTGGTCGGCGAGGATGACACCGGGCTTGTCGGTGCGGAACCACACGCTGGCGGAGACGTCCGTGGTGACGGTTCCGACCGGCGGCAGCTCGGCGAAGCCGTCACCGCCGAACTGCACCGCGGAGCCGTCACCGGGGCCGAACGCACCGGTGGTCCCGAGGACCGCCTTGGTGTACGTGCCGGTGCCGTCGACGGACGCCACCCGGCTCTTCACCGTGGTGCCGGCGGTCTCGTCCAGGCGCCAGTAGCCCGCGGGACGGGCGGCCGTCACGACGCCGCGGTACTGGTCACCGCTGCCGCTGACCGCCTTGCTGTGGGCCTTGTAGTGGTCGGCGACCGTCTGGGCGTCGAGCTCCTTGGTGTAGAACGCGGCCTCGTCGAGCCGGCCGTTGAAATAGCGGGTGGCGCGGGCCTGGCCGTCCCACGCCTCGCTGGAGTAGCCGGCGCCGAGGTAGGCCTGGACCAGGGTCTCCGGCTTGACGACACCTGCCTTGGAGCCGATCTTGGCTCCGTCGAGGTAGAGCGACTGTCCGGTGGGGCCGCCCGTGATGACGACGTGGTGCCACTTGTCGTCGGTGACCTTCACGCCGCCCATGACCGGCCAGCCCGCTGACGGACCGTCCCACAGATGACCGCGCAGCTTGCCCTCTCCGTCGACGAGGAGGCTTGCGTTCCACATCGTCGGAGTGGTGCCGAGCTCGGTGTTCTGCAGACCCAGCAGGACACCGCTGGGCTTGTCGGTCCTGAACCACAGCTCAACGGAGAGCGAGGTGGCATTGCTGATGGACTCGGACGGGACGGAGACGACACCCTTCGAACCGTCGAGGGTGATCGCGGCGTCGTCGCCGTCGAGGAAGGCCCCGACACCGCCGAGGGTGACACCGTCACGGTAGGAGCCGTTGCCGCCGGCGGATATCTCGTCGGCCGCGGCCGCTCCGCTGCCGTCGCCCAGGCGCCAGTAGTTCACCGGACCCGAGGCGTGCACGGCGTCCGCGTACGCCTGCGAACCCGACGCGTAGCGGGGCGCGGAGATCTGCCACGCACCGCCGTTCCCGTCGGTCACCTTGGTGGCGCGCCCGGTGTCGCCGTCGTACTCGGCCGTGCCGCCCGTACGGCCCGAGGGCAGGGTCACCTTGGACAGCTTCGAGGTCCCGGTGCGGGCCGCGTAGTGCGCGCGGACCGACCCGGCGTCCAGGGCACGGTGGTAGACCGCGACCTCGTCCATCGACCCCTTGAAGAAGCGGTTGCCCGTGGCGGCGATCCCGTCCCAGCTGCTGTTTCCGTAGGCCACGCCGAGGTAGGCGTGGGACTTCTCGGCGTGACCGACCGGGCCGGCCAGCGTACCGACGACCGCGCCGTCGAGGTAGAGCGTCTGGTTCGTCGCGGTGCTCGTGAGTACGGCGTGGTGCCAGACGTCGTCGTTCACCGCGGTGGCGGAGGTGATGGGCACCAGGCCGCCGTCCGCCTTCTCGAACGCCCCGCGGAGCTTGCCCGCGGCGTCGATGGCGAGCACCGGGTTGTAGCGGACCGGAGCGGTGGGGCCGACCGGTGCGTCCTGGAAGCCGACGAGTGCGCCGCCGGCCTTGTCGGTCTTGAACCACACCTCGACCGACAGGACGGTGGACGACGCGAGGGTCGATTCCGGGAGCTCCACGTAGGAGCTGGTCCCGTCGAAGGACGCCGAACCGTTGCCCGTGCCCGCGAGGACACCGGCGCCGGCGAGGGTGACGTCGCGGTAGCGCCCGGCGTTCATACCGGTGCGGGAGACCGCCTCGCTCTGCGCGAGCGATCCCTCGGTCTCGTTCAGCCGCCAGTACGCGACCGGGTTGGCGTCCTGCACCATGCTCCGGTAGTGCGACCCGCCGGTGTACTCGTAGGCCGTGCAGGCGGTCGTGGACGTCGGCGGGCAGACCTTCGTCAGCAGGTCGCCCTGGTAGGTGTACGACCAGACGAGGGCGGGCGCGGACGGCCCGACGGCGTCGGTGGAGACCGACGCGACGTGCGCACCGCTCCACGTGAACGTCAGCGACCGCTTCGACACGGCGTCGGTGGCCTTGGTCAGTCTGCCGCCCGTGTAGGTCAGCAACTGCTCGCGGTCGTGGCCGTCCTTGACCTTGGTCAGGAGACCGGTCGCGTCGAAGGTGTAGAGGGCCGCGCTCGCGTCCCGCAGGGTCCAGCCCCCGCCGGCGACGGTGGTCAGCAGACCCATCGAGCCGGACGGCGCGCTGTAGGTGCCGTCGTTGTTCCTGCCGAAGCGGACCTGGCTGCCGGTCGCGAGGGTGATCACGACGCTGCCGTCGGGTTCGGCCGTCGCCCGCATGTCCCAGCGGGTGGCCCAGCCGGCACCGAAGGCGCCGGTCGTGCGCGGGTCCTGCGAGTTGTACGTACGCGTGACCGCGAGTTCGGGCCCGACCACGGGCACGGCGGTGTCCGTGGCGGAGGTGGCGTAGTTGCCGGAGCGCTCGCCGAAGCCGCGGCTGTCGTTCGCGCCGCCCAGATGGGAGGTGATGACGGGCTGCGGGACCTGTGTGGTCAGGATCGACGGAGCGGTGCGCGCCGACTGGTCCTTGCCGTCGTTGGCGTACGCGTACCAGGCGTAGGTCTTCGCCCAGGTGAGCCAGTCGGCCGGAACGGTCCAGCTCTCGGAAGCCGCGTGCGTGTTGCCCCGGCAGTTCTTCCGGACGTCCTTGCCCTCGACCTCACATATCTCGAACTGGTAGGTCAGCGCCCCGGGGGACTTGTCCACGTCGGTGGCCCTGGCCCACAGCGTCGGGGTGCGGGTGTCGACGACGGTGCCGCTCGGCGGGGCCGCGGAGGTGAGGTACGGCGGCACGTTGACCGCGTCGAACTTGACCGCCGGGCCCGGTACGCCCGCCGCCGCGAAGGAGCTGACGCCGTACTCGTCCATCGTCCACACGAGCGTGTAGGTCGCGGGGGCGAGCGGAGCGATCTTGGCGTCGAGCGTCACCGAGGAGCCCGGTGCGACGTCGTGGGGCATGGGCGTCCACCGGATCTTGCTCCAGTAGTCGCCGCCCACCTGGTTGCCGTTGGCGTCGTACAGGTCGTAGCGCAGCTTGTAGTTGCTGTCCTTGCCCCACGTCTGCTGGCCCTGGTTCGTGACCGTGACCTTGAAGGTGCCCTCGCTGGTCGCCGTCATCGGCTGGACGAATCCGCCGAGGCCGTAGGTGGCGCCGTACTTCGTCCACGTGACGTCGAGGCTGGGCTTTCCGCCGGCCTCGTCCTCGGAGTGGAACTTCTTCCAGCTCTTGGAGTCGGAGGTGGACGCCTTCACGGCCAGGCCGTAGTTCGGCTTGCGGCCGTGCGTCCAGTCGTCGACGAGCTGCCGGCCTTCGGCCCCGAGGGGAATGGCCTCCCAGGCGGGAGCGCAGGACCAGTTGGAGGCCCCTTCAGGGAGCCAGCCGTGCGCGAAGGACTTCGATCCCAGGGCCGGGCCGGTGGCCGGGCCGGGGTACGTCTTGGTGGTGCTCTCCGCCCAGTTCGACGTCACCGCGTGGACCGTCACCGGGCGCGCGGTGCACGAGTACGACCACGAGTTGAACAGCGCCAGCTTGGCGTCGACGACCCACGCGTTCTTGAGGGTGTTCTCCAGACCGCCGAACTTCAGGAAGCTCGCGGCCTTGTGACCGCCCGCGTCGTACGTGCCCGCCTTGAGCACCTTGTCGCTGGAGAAGTTCTGGTTGTAGGGCGACTCGACGTAGGTGTCGGAGGTCGCTGTGGCGCTCTCGACCGAGGGGTCGACCTTCACCGGGAAGACGCGCTCGGGGGCGGACAGCCACCGCCTGTCCAGCGAGACGACGAGCACCTGGCGGTTGCCGCGGCCTTCGAGGCGGTAGGTCACGCCCGAGGAGATGACGCCCTCGTCGGAGTTGGGCGCCTTCGCGGAGTCCTCCATCCAGCCCGGCGGCATCGCTGCCTGCTGACGGCCGGAGGCGTCCAGGAAGGAGACGCCGCCGTGGCCGTCGAGCTGCGCGGTCAGTCCGTTCAGCGCCAGCGGGAACCGCCATTCGGACGGCGCCTGCGCGTTCTTCAGGACCAGCGTCTCCTTGACGGAGTCACTGCCCGCGACGAGTTCCAGATCCGCGGAGGGCCGGATCTCCGGGTAGGTGATGACGCTGCCGGTGACACGTCCCCGGGAGCGGGCCGCGCCGTCGACGGCGTAGCCGATGGTGGCTTTTTCGCCGGCCGCGAGACGCACCAGGACGTCGGCGTCCGCGTACTCGGCGAAGGAGACCGCGTCCTCGGTCGAGCGGGTCTCCCAGCCGGGTCCGGAGGTGCCGCTCATCGTCCGCGGGCCGGAGTCCTCGGCACGCGCCAGGCGCGTGTCGATGCTCTTCCACTTGCCGTCGGCGGCCTTGAAGTTGACCGGCTCGTTGTAGAAGCGCGTGGTGAAGGTGCCGTCCTCGTTCCGGAACGTACGACCCCGCTCGGTGCGCTTCTCCGGAAGCTCGGTGCTGGCCTTGGCGTCGAAACCCTTCGGGGCTGCGGCCTTGGGCGCCGGCACCTCGGTGTAGGACGGCTTCGCCGGCGGCTTGGGTACGCCACCGAGCCGGAGGGCGGAGGCCGCCGAGTCCGGCGCGAGCTCGCCCGGTGCCTTCAGGGCGCCTTCGCGGCCGCCGGCTGCGGACGCGTCGGTGGCATCGCCGGTCGCGCTGTGCCCGCGTCCGCGGGCCGATCCCCAGCCCTGTTCGGGCAGTTCGCCGGCGCCCGGGCCGGCCTTCGCAGCGACCCAGCGGGTCACCGCCAGTGCAGCCTGCTCCGTACCTGCCAGAACAGCCATCATGAATGCCACTAGGAGTACTAGTGGTCGCGCTCTTCGCACGTAATCCCCCACATAGATGATCAGTGGGGGGTTTCATATCCTTCACACAGCCCACACACAAGTTCGACCGAAGATGGACTACGGCTCGGTGGTCGCCGGCTCATGACACCCCTCACGCAGACGGGCACGTAACCTGCCAATTCGCCCGCGCCGACGGGAAGTCGGGTGAGTGACATCACTTCGACACCGCTGCCGTAAAGCCCCCTTTCGGCCACCGGCGCCGCCCCGGCTGCGCCGCCAGGACGTCGCTTCGCGGCCCGAGTGGCCGTGTCGCTCGTGCTCGGCCTTGCGTGCATGGCGACGGTGGCAGCCCGAACGAGCCTCGGCCGGAACACGCACTCCCTGGACCCCGCCGAAGCGCCCGACGCCGCCGCCCGCCGGGAGCTGGAGAAGATCGCCTTCGCGCTCGCGGCGGGCAACAACGTCCTGCTGTACCTGGACGACATCCAGCACACCGCGCCGGAGTTCCTGCAGAAGTCATCCCGCCCTGCGACGCCACCCGGACCCTGGGCGGCCGCGACCTGCGCGGCAAGCGATTCGCGGCGCGACCGGCTCACCCACCCCTCCGCCCCCGCCGAACTCGACCGCGTCCTCGCCGTCCTGCGCCACCTGCTGACCGCCCGCGCGACGGTCCTCGCGGTCAACGCGGCCTACATGGCGTCCGCGGCCCAGTCCGACGACGCCCGAACCGAACCGCCCTTCCGTCTCCAGGGCTCGTACCGCAACATGAACAAGATCGTCGCCCGTATCTCACCGGCCATGAACGACGCCGAACTCGCCGCCGTCATCGACGACCACTACACCCTCACCGTCGACGCCGAGGCCAACCTCCTGAAACTCTCCGAGCTGCGCGGCACCCTCACCCCCTCGCAGGCCGCTCGCTGGGCGGAGGTCACCTCCGCCCACCTGCGGACCCGGGCACTCGGCGGCGCCGGAGAGGACCCTCCTCCAACCTTCGGCCAGGGGGACCCCCATCTCGCTGCGCTCGGCCGCGCGGTCGCCGCCCTCGGCCTGCTCGCCGACCGCATCACAGCCGTCGAAACGGCGATCAGCCGTGCGCCGACGGACCCGCGCCACCTCCTCGCGCGCCCGGCCGGACGACACACGTCGCAACCGGTGCGTGAAGACCGGGCGGAGAGCTGACGCAGGGACATGTGCATGGCTTCGAACGCTCCTGACCTGCGGAGATAAGTGCACTGTGAACGGACATGTCTGTCCGGATAACGGTCGTGTCACGCTCCCTGGGATTCTCGAAGATCACCGTGCGTGAGGTGACATGCGCCACACAGTGTGCGGCGGGTGTCGTGGTAGGAATGCGCAACTTCGCAGGTGGCACCACCCCTCGCCGTTCCTGCGCAGTGCCGGCACGCACCGGCAGCACGACCAAGGTGATCACGTTCCGAGTCCGTGGACGTCGACCCTCGGGTCGCCGATCGGACAACGGCGTTCGCTCAAAGCCCGCACATCCACCGGCGCAGCCTCCCGCGCGCCGGTCCTGCGTTACTGAGGTCCCCACCGTGTCACTCGATTCCTTCACCCAGTCCGTCGACAAGGCGGTCAGCGGCTTCTTCGAGCCCATAGCCACCTGGCTCGGAGAAGTGGTCTTCTACTCCGTCCCCGTCGGGGGTACGGAGCTGCCGCTGATCGTGGCCTGGCTCGTCGTCGCCGGTCTGGTCTTCACCGGCTGGTTCGGCTTCGTCCAGCTGCGCAAGTTCAAGCTCGCCGTGAACGTGGTGCGGGGCAAGTACGACGAGAAGGGGTCGGCCGGCGAGGTCAACCACTTCCAGGCGCTGACCGCAGCCGTCTCCGGCACGGTCGGTCTCGGAAACATCGCGGGTGTCGCTGTCGCGGTCTCCATAGGCGGCCCGGGCGCCACGTTCTGGATGATCCTGTGCGGTCTGCTGGGCATGGCGACGAAGTTCGTCGAGGTCACGCTCGGCGTGAAGTACCGCGAGGTGCACGCCGACGGCACCGTTTCCGGCGGTCCGATGCACTACCTGCCCAAGGGCCTCGCCGAGCGCTTCGGCAAGAACGGCAAGACGCTCGGCAAGGTCCTCGCGGTCCTTGCCTCGTTCTTCGTGCTGTTCTTCGGCCTGTTCGGCGGCAACCTCTTCCAGGTCAACCAGTCCTACGCCCAGCTCGTCTCCGTCACCGGCGGTGAGAACGGCCTGATGGGCGGCTCCGCGGGCGCGCTCTTCTTCGGCATCCTGATCGCGGCCCTGGTCGGCATCGTGCTCCTCGGCGGCATCCGCTCGATCGCCTCCGTCACCAGCAAGCTCGTCCCGGCGATGGCCGGCATCTACATCGCCGCCTGTCTCGTCGTCATCGCCGTCCACGTCACTGCCGTCCCCGCCGCGATCTCCACGATCATCGAGGGCGCCTTCAACCCCCAGGGTGTCGCCGGCGGTGTGCTCGGCGCGCTGATCATCGGCTTCAAGCGGGCCGCGTTCTCCAACGAGGCCGGTCTCGGCTCCGCCCCGATCGCCCACTCCGCGGTGAAGACCAAGCACCCCGCGAGCGAGGGCCTGGTGGCCCTCCTCGAGCCGTTCATCGACACGGTCGTCATCTGCACGATGACCGCGCTGACCATCGTCATCGCCAACCCCGCCAGCTATGTCGAGGTTCGTGAGGGCGGCGAGTCCATCGGTGGAGTGACGCTCACCTCGGACGCCTTCGCCACGGTCCTGCCCTGGTTCCCGTACATCCTGACCATCGCGGTCATGCTGTTCGCCATCTCCACGGTGCTGACGTGGGGTTACTACTGCATGAAGGCCTGGACCCACCTCTTCGGCCGCAGCAAGGCCAGCGAGGTGACCTTCAAGGTCTCCTACACCCTGTTCGCCGTGGCCGGCTCGCTGCTGACCCTGCAGACCCTGATCGACATGGCCGACGCGGTGCTGTTCATGCTCGCCGTCATCAACATCATCGGCCTGTACCTCCTCGCCCCTGTCGTCAAGCGGGAGTTGAACTCCTTCCTCGCCTTCGTGAAGAAGCGCGACGCCGGCCTCGACACGGACGAGGACACCGACGAGGAGCCGGTGAAGACCACCGTCTGACCGTCCCCCCGGCGGCCCGGCTCCCGAAGGGCCCTGTCCCCACCTCGCGCCTTGGTGGGGACAGGGCCCTTCACCCTTGTTCCAGCAGGTGAGAGACGCCTGGTGAGACCCCCGGCCACCCGATAGGGTGTTAAGAACGCATCAATTCGATGCTGGTGTGCCGGGAAGTCTGGTCGGCGTCCGAGAGGCCTGTGCGCCCATCAGTCGACATGCCCCGGAGGCTCCTCCCCATGACCCAGGCACGCTCGCGCAAGCCCGTCTTCGGACTGCTGCCCTGGCCCGAACGCCAAGCGATCGCCGAATCCCTGCGGACGGAGACGGTCGGTGGTCTGGTCCTCCTCGCGGCGGCTGTCGTCGCGCTGGTGTGGGCGAACAGCCCGTGGAGTGCGGCCTACGAGTCCGTACGGGACTTCCACTTCGGCATCCCCGCTCTGGGGCTGGACCTGTCGGTCGCCCACTGGACCGCCGACGGCCTCCTGGCGGTCTTCTTCCTCGTCGCGGGCATCGAGCTGAAACGCGAACTCGTCGTCGGCGAACTGCGCACCCCCGCCACGGCGGCCCTGCCCGTCATCGCTGCCCTGTGCGGCATGGCCGTACCAGCGGCTGTCTACACCCTCGTCGCCGCGTCGGGCGGCGGAAGCATCGACGGCTGGGCCGTTCCCATGGCCACCGACATCGCCTTCGCCCTCGCCGTCCTGGCTGTCATCAGCACCCATCTGCCCGCCGCCCTGCGGGCGTTCCTGCTCACCCTCGCCGTCGTCGACGACCTCGGTGCCATCCTCATCATCGCGATCTTCTTCACCAGCGGCCTCAACTTCTGGGCCCTGGGCGGAGCCTTCGCCGGCCTGATCCTCTTCTACGCACTCCAGCGCTTCCGGGTCCGCGGCTGGTGGTGGTACGTCCCGCTCGGCGTCAGCATCTGGGCACTGATGTACAACTCCGGCGTCCACGCCACCGTCGCCGGTGTCGCCATGGGCCTCATCCTGCGCACCACCCGGGACAAGGGGGAGGAAGCCTCACCGGGCGCGCGTGTCTCCCACCTCGTCCATCCCTTCTCCGCGGGCGTGGCCGTCCCGCTCTTCGCCCTCTTCGCCGCAGGCGTCGGCATCTCGGGCGCCGCGCTCACGCACGTCTTCACCGACCCGGAACCGCTCGGGGTCTTCCTCGGTCTGGTCGTGGGCAAGATCCTCGGCATCTTCCTCGGCACCTACCTCGCAGCCCGCTTCACCCGTGCCCAGCTCAACCCCGACCTCGCCTGGGCCGACGTGTTCGGGCTCGCCACGCTGGCAGGCATCGGCTTCACCGTGGCCCTCCTCATCGGCGAACTCGCCTTCCCGAACGCCGCCGAGGCCGAGCACATCAAGGCCGCAGTCCTGATCGGCTCGCTCACCGCCGCGGTCCTCGCTGCGGCGCTGCTGCGCCGCCGCAACCGCCTCTACCGGCGCCTGTGGGAGGACGAAGAGCGCGATGAGGACGCGGACGGCATCCCCGACATCTACCAGACGGGGCCAGCGCGTGGCAGCCGATGACCATGGAGGACGCGGGACCCGCGGTCCTCGGCGCGGTGGGCTGGGCGCATTCCGGACCTGCAGCCGTCCCATGGGTCATCCTCGCCGGGCTCCTGGCTGCTCGGATCTGCAGTAGCGGAAGGTGACTGATGAAGTTTCAGGTCGTGTGGATCGTGCTGTGCACGGCCGGCCTTGTGCCTATCGGGATCGCCTTCTTGCGCGGATGGACCCCGTGCTGGGCGCGCGCGGTCGCAGTGCGCGCGTCGCCAGGTCACGCGGCTACGCCGCGTTCACGCTGTATGCAGGGTCCCTGACCGCGGCGCTACTGAGCCTCGCCGGTGTGCTGGGAGACGAGCGCATGCGGGACGAACCGCTACAACACAACCCGAACAACCCCATCGGTTCCTTCCTCATCTTCGCCAGCGTGGCCTTCGCCATCGTGATGAGGGGATGATGGAGAATCGCGCGGGTCCATTCGCGCCCCCCTCCACGCCCACCTGGAGCCCGCCCGCGTACGACGAGTCGTGGACCTTCTCGCCTCGCCACCCAGCAGCCGAGATCTCCGTCCTCCGCGCAGCCATGAGACGCGTCAGCGGTCTGCGGCCTCCAGCTGCACGAAACGGGATCCGTTCACCCGCCGTCCGGTAGGCGGCCACGCTGCCGTCGGCCGTGAAGCCCATGTACTGGCAGAGGGTACGTGCGGCCCGGGAGGTTCCGGTACCACTGGGCATTCGGGCCGAATCTGGAGGCGACGGTCCATGTGCCTTGATCGCGGTCGCGGGCGACCACTTCCAGGACCACCTCGTGTGAACGGCCTGACGTCCGACCCATGTGGATGAGGCGCAGCAGGCGCCCTCGGAACAGTCGGCCGAAACCGCCGCGGAAGAGGCGGATCGTGGGCGTGGATCGTGGGCGTGTCATGGAGCCGGTCCGGCCTCCCGTGGGGGATGTTCGTCCCGGCGACTGGTGAGTGTGCGGAGGTGTCCTGGTGGAGGCGAGCGACAGCGAGCGGAACCGGTCCGAGCCCACACCGCCGGCGCCGTCTGAGCCTCCAGAGCGTCCTGCTCCTCTGAGGCGCTTGCAGACTGCCGTGAATTCCGTCGTCGCGTCGGGGCCCCCACAGGGGCCGACCCGTCCGGAGTTCTGGCGCAGCCCGCTGCGGGGGCTGTGGCTGACCGCCGTGCTCGGGCTCGTGCTGCTGGTCGGGGTCATGGTGTTGTTCGTGACGGGCCTGCTGTCGTACGCCGCGTACAACCCGGATCTGTCACCGGTGAACGACCAGACGCCGGACAAGGGGTGGCTCGGTTTCTACCTGTTCTCCTGGCCGACCTCGCCGTACTGGCTCTACCGGGTGAACCAGGGTGTGCACGTGGTCCTGGGTGTCGTCCTGGTGCCGGTGCTGCTGGCGAAGTTGTGGTCGGTCATCCCGAAGCTGTTCCAGTGGCCGCCCGTGCGGTCGGTCAGTCAGGGCATTGAGCGAATGTCCCTGCTGCTTCTGGTGGGCGGCGCCATCTTTGAGTTCGCCACCGGCATCCTCAACGTGCAGCTGCACTACATCTTCCCGGGCTCCTTCTACGTCCTGCATTTCTACGGGGCGTGGGTGTTCATCGGCGCCTTCGTCGTCCACGTGGCCTTCCGGCTGCCGCGTGCCCTCCGCGCGGTGAGGTACGGCCGCGAGCTGCCGGAAGCCGGTACCGAGGAGGAAGCCGGGCTGGCCTCGCCCCGGCCGGCACCCCCGACCATTTCTCGCCGGGGAGCCCTGGGCATGGTCGGACTGGGGTCCCTGGCGCTGTTCGTGGTGACGGCCGGGCAGAGCGTGGGCGGCTGGTGGCGCCGGACTGCGCTGCTCGCCCCGCACGGCCAGGATCCCGGCTCAGGACCGAACGGCTTCCAGATCAACAAAACCGCGGCGTCCGTCGGCATCCGGCCCAGCGACATCGGCCCCGCCTGGCGGCTGACCGTACGCGGCGCGGGCCGCCAAGTCGTCCTGACCCAGGACGAGCTGCTGGCCATGGAGCAGCACGAAGCGACCCTGCCCATCGCCTGCGTGGAAGGCTGGTCGACTCCCGACCAGCTGTGGAGCGGGGTCCGGCTCACCGACCTGGCCGCACTGGTCGGACGGGGCACCGACACCCCGAGAGCCCTGGTGGAATCGGTACAGCGGGGAGGGGCGTTCAGCTCGGTCGTGCTGAGGGACAACCAGGTACGCGACCACCGTTCCCTCCTTGCCGTACGCGTCAACGGGGCCGTCCTCTCGCAGGACCACGGCTACCCGGCCCGCGTGATCGTCCCGGGCGCGCCCGGCGTCCACAACACCAAGTGGGTCGGCCGGATCACCTTTCGGAGGGCCGGCATGAGCCACAGGGCCACCTTCCGACGCCGCTACGGAGCCTCCCCGCTCCACCTGCTGCTCGTGCTGGCCTCGTTCGCCCTTGCCGCGTACGCCGGCGTCCGTCTGCTCAAGGGGGACACCCTGGGCGTGGCCCTGTGGTTCGTCGGGGCGGCACTCCTGCACGACCTTGTCCTGCTCCCCCTGTACGTGGTGACGGACCGGGCGGCGCAGCGCCTGTTCCAGGAGATCCCGGGGGAGAGGTCGCCGAGGCCGAGCGTCAACTACGTGCGTGTCCCGGTCTTCGTCTCGGGGCTTCTGCTGCTGGTCTGGTGGCCACTGATCCTGGGGCAGGTCGACCACTACACCGCGTACACAGGGCTCCCGGCCGACGGGTTCCTGGAGCGCTGGCTGCTGATCACGGCTGCGCTCTTCGTCGCCTCGGCAGCGGTCCTCCTCGTCCGGCGCTGGCATGAATCGGCACCTCGACGGCGAGCGGCACGACGCGAGCGACGGGCACGCGAAGCCGTGCGGTGACGGCGACGCCGGCGGCCCGTGACCCGGGTGGTGCCGGCCAACTGACGGCCGCCCGCAGGGCGCTTTGTCGGGTCGTGCGGGAGAGTGGGTTCCATGACGTACGACGAAGGTCTGGCCCAGCGGATCCGGGAGGAGCTCGGTGAGCGGCCGGGCCTCACCGAGAAGCGGATGTTCGGCGGCCTGGCCTTCCTGCTGGGCGGGAACATGACCGTCGGCGTGGTCGGCGACGAACTCATCGTCCGGGTGGGTCCCGAGCGGGCCGAGGAGGCGCTGGCCCGCCCCGAGGCGCGCCCGATGGACTTCACCGGCAAGCCCATGCGCGGCTGGGTGACGGTCGGCGGCCCCGCGCTCGGGGAGGACCGGGTCCTCGACCACTGGATCACGACGGCCGTGGGTTTCGCGAGCACGCTCCCGCCGAAGTGACGCAGCGTCAACGAAGGCTGAGCGGCCGGGCCCTCCCGAGCGGCCCCAGTCAGGTGCTTGGCTCCAGGAGTGCCTTGAGGCGTGCCAGGTCCTTGTTCTGGGCGCGGCGCATCGAGGCTTCCATCACGGGGGCGGCGAGTGCCGCGAAGCCGCTGGGCTCGCCCCGGTTCCGTAGCGTCATGCGGGTGCCGTCGCCCCTAGCGCCGTGCGGCTCCCATGTGTAGGTGGTCTCCATGGGGAAGGGGCCCTCGCTCGTCCGCATCACCAGCCTCCGGCCGGGCTCGTAGGCGGTGATCTCGTAGGTGTAGGCGAGGCGCCGGCCGAGGAAGCGGGCGGTGAACGCGATGCGGGAGCCGACCGTGACGGGCGGCGGGGTCTGCCACGCGACGGAGTCGATGACCTTCATCGGAATCCTCGGAATCCTCAGACCGTGAAGAAGGGCTTGGGCTCGCCCGTCTCGGCGTAGTCCTTCAGGCGGGTCATCAGGGTGCCCCAGGTCTCGCTGATCATCGGGATCTCGGGCTCGCCGTCCGGGAAGCCGGAGTGCGAGAAGGCGACGCGAGTACCGCCGCCGGGGGAGTCGGAGAGCTCCCACGTGATGGTGGTGCCGGCCCAATGGGGCGGGAAGGCGCCGATGTTCACCCACACGACGCGGTCCTCGTCGGCCCGGTCGCGGCGGAGCCGGAAGGGCTCGGGGACGCCGGGGAAGTTGAAGAAGAGGACGTCGTCCTTGCGGTTCACGTCGTTCGTCCACCAGCCGGTGAGGCCGTCGTGAGTGTTGAGCGCCTCCAGGACCGTGGCCCGGTCGGCGGCGATGTCGGTCTCGTAGGTGATGGCGGCCATGAAGTGCTCCTGCTCGTGCTGGGCGTTCCCGTGGGGGGATTATTTGAGCCAAGACTAAAATAAGACGTTAGAGGCGGCAAGCTGAAGCCTCGACTAAAATTCGAGGCATGGACGCGGTACAGGTGATAGCCGAACCCAGACGGCGCGAGATCCTGCGGCTGATCTGGGACGACGAGCTGTCGGCCGGGGACATCGCGGGCCGATTCGAGGTCACCTTCGGGGCGGTCTCCCAGCACCTCAAGGTGCTGCGCGACACCGGTCTCGTCACGCTGCGTAAGGATGGGACGAAGCGGTTCTACCGGGCGGACCGGGAGGCGCTGGGCCCGCTCGCCGACTACCTCCAGGCCATGTGGGCCACGAAGCTCGACACCCTGGCCCGGCTCGCCGAAGAGGCCGAACGGAACGAGACCTCCTCATGACGACCCCCTCGCCCGCCGCGGACACCGTCACCCTGGAACGGCACATCGCCGCCCGCCCCGAGACCGTCTTCGGGTTCTTCACCGACCGCGAGAAGTGGCTGTCATGGATGGGCGCCGACGGCACCTTCTCCTTCGAGCCCGGCGGCGCGTACCGAACCCGGGTCACCGGCGAGAACATCGCCGCCGGCCACTTCGTGACCGTCGACCCGCCCAAACGGCTCGTCTTCACCTGGGGCTGGGAGACGGGCCCCATGCCCGTCCCGCCCGGATCCAGCACTGTGGAGATCACTCTGGAGCCCACGGCCGACGGCACCTTGCTGCGCCTGGTCCACAGCGGGCTCCCCTCCCCGGAGGCGTGCGCGGCGCACGCCGAGGGCTGGCAGCACTACGTCGGCCGGCTGGCTGTTCGGGCCGAGGGCGGCGACCCCGGCGCCGATGCCTGGATGGAGCCGCCCTCGGGCTGACTCCCGCCGGTCCCGCGCCGCGACCGCACCCCGGTGGCCGCGAGGACCAGGAGCGCCGCGAGCCCGTACCACGCCGGCTCTCGTGGACGACGGTCGCGCCGAGGCTTCGGGCCATGTCCGCCGAGCCGTCGGTCGACCCGTTGTCGACGACGATGGCCCGCCACCCGGCGGGTACCCGAGCCAGCACCCAGGGGAGCGCTTCTGCTTCGTTGAGGCACGGCAGTGCGAGGTCCGCGAGGGGCGGTGCGCAAGCAGTTGCAGTGGATGAGCCTGCCCTGCCTCCGCAGCCAGGGCTGTCACCGCCGCCCGCGCGCTCGGCCAACCCGTCGGCGAACGGCACCGTCGGACGCCGGCCCGGTTGGCGGGGCAGGCGCCGTCGCTGTGGGGGAGCGGACGGGCGGGCCTTGCATCCCGATCCGACCTGGCGGTGCATCAGGAAGGTCAACAAGTGGTCTGTGTGAGCCCTGAAACACCTGGGGGCAGCTGACCGACCGTGCGAACCCTTGTAGGCTCCAGCGAACGCCCTTGACCTGCGGGAAGCAGGCAGGGAGCAGACAAATTGGGAGTTTGTTCATGTTTCGGACAATGTTCAAGTCCAAGATCCACCGCGCCACCGTCACCCAGGCCGACCTGCACTACGTCGGGTCCGTGACCGTCGACGCCGATCTCATGGAGGCGGCCGATCTGCTGCCCGGGGAGCTCGTGCACATCGTCGACATCGACAACGGGGCCCGGCTCGAGACGTACGTGATAGAGGGGGAGCGCGGGTCCGGAGTGATCGGGATCAACGGGGCCGCCGCGCATCTCGTCCACCCCGGGGACCTGGTGATCCTGATCAGCTACGCCCAGGTCGAGGACGCCGAGGCGCGGGCGTTCGTGCCTCGGGTCGTGCACGTGGACGCGGACAACCGGATCGTCGAGCTCGGGGGCGACGCCTCCGCGCCCGTGCCCGGGAGCGACACCGAGCGCGCCCCGCACGCCGTGGCCGCGCGCGCCTGATCGTTCGACCGGCCCTAGGGAAGAGGGGGCGCATGGCCGCCGCGCCGGAGATCCGCGACGACCGGGAGAAGGGGCGCCTGGAGGCGTTCGAGGACGGCCGGTACGTCGGTGTCGTCGTCTACTTCGTCCTGGACGCCGCACCCCACGCCCTGGTGGCCGTGCACACCGTCGTCGAGGCGGGTGACGAGGGCAAGGGCATCGCCGGGTCGCTCGTGCGGGAGTTCTACGCCATCGCCGCTCGCGAGGGCGTCCCCGTCGTGCCGCTCTGCCCGTACGCCGCCACGTGGGCCGAGAAACACCCCGACGAGGCTCCGGTGCCGGACGAGGACGTCGTCCGCGCCGCCGAGGTTCAGCTCAAGGCCACCCCGGAGCTGTGGTGACCCTCGTCCTCCTGCACACCTCGCCGGTCCATGTGCCCGTCTTCGACGGGCTCCGCGACGACCACCACCCCGGTCTCGCCCTGCGGCACGTCGTCGCCGAGGAACTGCTCGTGCGGGCCCGGGCCGAGGGCCCCGAAGCCGTCGCGGGCGCCGTCCGCGACCTCCTCGCCGAGGCCGTCGGCGACGGTGCCTCCGCCGTCCTGTGCACCTGTTCCACCCTCGGCGGCGTCGCCGAACGCCTCGCCGCCGAGCTGGGCGTGCCCGTCCTCCGGGTCGACCGTCCGATGGCCGCCGAAGCCGTCCGGTCCCGAGGCCGGGGGAGGATCGTGGTCGTCGCGTCCGTCGAGTCCACCTTCGCTCCCACGCTCGACCTGCTCCGGGAGGAGGCAGGGGACCCGGGTCCGGAGGTCGCCACCCTCCTCGTGCACGGCGCCTGGGACCGCTTCCTCGCCGGCGACCTCCACGGGTATCTGGACGCCGTCGCGGCCGCCGTGGACCGCGTCGACCCCACCGAGGGTGGTGTGGTCGTCCTCGCCCAGGCGTCCATGACCGACGCCGCCGCACGCACCACGACCCCGCTGCCCGTCCTCTCCAGCCCCCGCCTCGGTCTCGCGGCGGCCGCGGACGCCGTGGCCCGCCACGGATGAATGGTCCCGGCGGGCGCGGGCAGACGCCCCGGGAGAGCCTGGAGCCGTAGCCGTACGGCCCCGTCGTCGACCGAGAGGCCCGACCCCGCCATGACCCATCCGTTCCCCGACCCCGTGCCGCCCGGGCCGATCCCGACGCCGGGTCCGCCCCCCTCCCCACCGGCCCCGGTGCCCGAACCGCCTCCCGTACCGCCGCCCAACCCGGTGCCCGAGCCGCCGGGACCCGCGCCCCTCCCGGACCCCGAACCCCAGCCCCAGCCCGGGCCCGCGGGGCGCTGAACACGCTTCGAACGAGCCCGGAACCCTTGTCACGGGCTGTGACCTTCCCCTACCTTGGGCGACTGCTGATGCCTTCAGCGCACGTGCTCAAGGGGGGGCCATGGCCTTACGGGGACGACACCGTCGGTACCAGCCGAGCCGGATCAACCGTGCCTCGCTGACCGTCACCGCGGGCGGCGCCGGCATCGCGCTCCCGCTCGTCGCCGCCGGGGCGGCCCAAGCCGCCTCCCTCGACGTCTGGGAGAAGGTCGCGGCCTGCGAGTCCTCCTCCAACTGGCGCATCAACACCGGAAACGGCTACTTCGGCGGGCTCCAGTTCAGCCAGTCCACCTGGGAGCGGTACGGCGGTACGCGGTACGCGCCGCGCGCCGACCTCGCCTCCAAGGACCAGCAGATCGCCATCGCGGAGAAGGTCCTCAAGGGACAGGGCCCGGATGCCTGGCCGACCTGTTCCCCGCGCGCCGGGCTCACCCAGCAGGGGAACACGGGCGTCGTCCCCGCCTCCCTGCCGCGCCAGCGGTCGGCGAGCGCTCCGGAGACCCGCACCCCGGCGGACCGGGCGACGCCCACCACCGTGCCGCAGGTCCGCGAGATGTACACCGTCACCCCGGGTGACTCGCTCTCCCGCATCGCGCGTGAGGAGCGGGTCAAGGGCGGTTGGCAGCGGCTGTACGAGGCGAACCGCGCCGTCGTCGGCGACGACCCCGATCTCATCCACCCGGGCCAGAAGCTGACCCTCCGCATCACCGCCCCCGCCCCGAAGAAGCCCACGGCCCCTGGGAACACCGCTCCCGGTAAGACCGCTCCCGGGAAGACCGCGCCCGGCAAGAGCGATCAGGCGAAGCCCCCGGCAGCCACCAAGCCCCCGGCGACGAAGGCTCCCGCCACCCAGGCCCCGGCGACCAAGCCCCCGGCGACCAGGACCCCCGCCACGAAGCCCCCGGCCACCAAAGCCCCCGCCACCAAGGCTCCCGTCAGCAGGACGAAGCCCGACTCGAAGCCCGCCGTCAGGACCGAGGCGCGCTCCGACAGCTTCTCCGCGCCCGTCGCGGCCTCGATCGGCACCCGCTACCGCGTCTCCGGTTCCTCCTGGTCCAGCGGCTACCACACGGGTGTCGACTTCCCGGTGCCCACCGGTACGTCCGTCAAGGCCGTCGCCCCCGGCAAGGTCGTCTCGTCGGGGTGGGCCGGGGCGTACGGCTACGAGATCGTCATCCGGCACGACGACGGGCGGTACAGCCAGTACGCGCATCTCTCCGCGCTCACGGTGCGTGAGGGGCAGCGGGTCAACGGCGGGCAGCGCATCGCCCGTTCAGGATCGACCGGCAACAGCTCGGGGCCGCACCTCCACTTCGAGGTGCGCACGGGTCCCGGGTACGGGTCCGACATCGACCCCCTCGCCTACCTCCGCGCCCGGGGCGTCTCCATCTGACCGCGTCTCCGACGTCGGCGCCTCTGACACCGACAGGGAGTCGGGCCGACCCGTCAGCCGCTCCATCGTGAGCTGGACGATGCCGAGTGCCGCCACCGCGCCGCAGATCAGCGCGGCGACGGTGCCGGCCGCGCCGTAGCGGAAGGATTCGCCGAACAGCGTGAGGCCGACGGTCGCGGCCACCACCGGGTTGACGACCGTCACCGTCGCCAGCGGCGCCGCGAGACCGGCACCCCGGTAGGAGGCCTGGGAGAGCAGGAGTCCGGTCACGGCGAGGGCCGAGAGGACCAGCAGGCTCGGCCACTGGGCGAGCGGGGCGCTCGTCGTCCACTCCTCGGCCACGGTCTTGGTGAAGACCGAGGCGATCCCGAAGGCGACGCCCGCCGCGGCGGCGAGGACGATGCCGCGCAGCACCGAGCGGCCCACGACGTGCGCGGCCGTGAAGAGCACTGCGACGACTCCGAAGGTCCCGGCGGCCAGCAGCCAGCGCTCCGCGTCCGCCAGGGACTGGCCGTCGCTGCCGCCCGTCAGACTGAGCAGCCCGGCGAGGCCCACGGTGGCCATCAGCGCGCCGCGCCAGGCCGTCCGACCGGCCTTGCGGCCGACGAAGAGGGCAGCCATGGGCAGCGCGAAGACGATGGTGAGGGCGCCCAGGGGCTGGACCACACTGAGCGGGCCGTAGGCGAGCGCGGCCACGTGCAGCGCCGCCCCGAGACCGTTGAGCAGCACGGCCCCCCACCAGGCCGGGTTGCGCAGCGGTGCGTACGTGAGGCCGGCGGCGGAGGCCGCGACCCGCTCCTGCACGATCGCCGCGGCCGCGTAGGCGACCGCCGAGACCAGTGACAGGAGCACGGACAGCAGGAGGGGGCTCATACCTACAACGATCTCTCTTCCGAGCGTTCACGTCGTCAGACCAGGGGACGCCTTCGGACGTACTGCCGTCGCAGTACGGGCCTGTGCTGTACGCCTGTGGATGTACAACCGCGCAGGTCAACAGGGGTGCATTGGGAACTTTTCCGGTATCGGGGCCGAACCGGGCAGCCATGATCGCGCCCGGACGGACGTTCCATCCCGAGCCAGTCGCCGCCTTCTCCGGGCCACATTGGCCCGCTCCTCGGACCGGCTACGGTGATCACCGCCGGGGAAGCCGGGAGAACCGAAGCAGTGGGGGTGTGGTGGCGGTGGATCTCGTCGAGAGCTCGTCCGTGGGCGGATTCTTCGCTCTGCGGACGGCGGCCCCTGAGGCGTCCGCCCCGGCGACGGCGGACCGGCGGACGGCCGGTGGCCACACGCCGCTCGCGCGGCTGTACGCGGCCGGGGGCGGGCCAGGACTCGCCCCTCTCACCGGCCGCGTGGACCGGGTCGGGGACCGCCTCGGGGCGCCGGAGCGACGTGTCGCCGCCTCCATCGCCCACCTCGGTCTCGCGGCGCGGCTCTGGTCGATCGCGCTCGGGCCCGCCGCGCTCTTCGGCCGGTTCCCTGACCTCGACCCGGCCGAGTTGTTCTGGGACCCGGCCCTGACCTCGCCCGAGGACCTGTGGTGGGCGGGCACGGGCACCCGGCCCGCCACCGTGGCGGACCTCCGGGACGCCGTCCAGACCGCGCACCTCGTCCCGCTGCACGAGGCCTTCCGGCGCGACGGCCGGATCTCGCCCCGGTTGCTCTGGGGCAACGCCGGATCGGCCCTCGCCGGTGCTCTGCGCGAACTCACCCGCTGGGCCCGCGCGCATGACCGGCCCGAGGTCGCCGCCCGCGCCGCCGAACTCGTCTCCGGGCTCTTCGCCCACCCCGACCTCGCCCGCACCGTCGAGGGCCGCGCGCTGCGCCGTACCAGCTGCTGCCTCTACTACCGCTGCCCCTCCGGCGGCCTCTGCGGCGACTGTGTCTTCGACCACCCGCCCGCCCGTGTACGGCAAACGGGTTTGGAGACCGGGCCCACGTCTCCGTAAAGTTCCTCTTTTGGAACGACCGGAACGACCGGCGCGACCGGCGAGCGAGGAACGGCAGAGGCCATGACGGTGACCGAAGAAACCCAGGGGTACGGGCCGGGTATCGACCCCGATCGCCTGGCCGTCTGCCTGAGCGTGCTCGACGAGCTCGACGAGCTCGACGTCGACCACCCCGACGCGATCACCGTCCGCCGCGCCACGGCCGGGATCTACCGCACGGTGAAGCAGCGCCGTCGCCAGGAGCGCCGCGCGTCGAAGACGGCGAACGACAAGGCCGTCACCGAGTCGACCGCCACCGGCTCCGCGCAGCGCATCGACGACGAGACCGAGGGCCTGCTGCCCTCCTCGGTCACCGAGGCCGGCAAGATCGCCGGGATACTCCAGCGCCCCCGGTCCTGTTACGTCTGCAAGACCCGGTACGTCGAGGTCGACTACTTCTACCACCAGCTCTGCCAGCCGTGCGCCGTAGAGAACCGCATGCGCCGCGACGCCCGCACGGACCTCACCGGCAAGCACGCGCTGCTCACCGGCGGCCGGGCCAAGATCGGCATGTACATCGCGCTGCGGCTGCTGCGCGACGGCGCCCACACCACGATCACCACCCGCTTCCCCAAGGACGCAATCCGCCGCTTCAAGGCGATGGAGGACTCGGCGGACTGGATGCACCGTCTGGAGGTCGTCGGTATCGACCTGCGCGACCCCGCGCAGGCGGTCGCCCTGGCCGAGCAGGTCGCCGAGCGGGGCCCGCTGGACATCCTCATCAACAACGCGACGCAGACCGTCCGCCGGCTGCCCTCCGCGTACGCCGCGCTCGTCGAGGGCGAGAGCGCGCCGCTGCCCGCCGGCGAGCTGCCCGCGCACCAGGTCATCGGCGCGTTCAACTCCGGAGCGGTCGACGGTCTCGCCGCGCTGCCCGTCGGGGTGAGCGGTCTGGACGCGCAGAAGGTCGCCGACCTCGCGCTCGTCGCGGGCAACGCCAGCGTCGAGCGCCACCGCGACGGCAGCGCCATCGACGCGGGCGGGCTCGTCCCGGACGTCGTCGACACCAACACCTGGGTGCAGACCATCGACCAGATCTCCCCGGTGGAGCTGCTGGAGACCCAGCTCTGCAACTACACGTCGCCGTTCATCCTCATCAGCGCCCTGCGCCCGGTGATGGCCGACGCCGCGAAGAAGGCGGCCAGCGGGCGCGCGTACATCGTCAACGTCTCGGCGATGGAGGGCGTCTTCGGCCGTGGCTACAAGGGCGCCGGGCACCCGAACACCAACGCCGCGAAGGCCGCGATGAACATGGTGACGCGGACCAGCGCCCAGGAGATGTTCCAGAGCGACGGCATCCTCATGACCTCGGTCGACACCGGCTGGATCACCGACGAGCGTCCCCATTTCGACAAGCTGCGGCTGGCCGATGAGGGCTTCCACGCCCCGCTCGACCTGGTCGACGGCGCCGCCCGCGTCTACGACCCCGTCGTCCGCGGCGAGGCGGGCGAGGACCTCTACGGCTGCTTCCTCAAGGACTACAAGCCCGGTAACTGGTAGGCGGGTGGGCGTACGGGTGACCCGACAGTCGAACGGGTGACCCTCCCGTCACCCCAGTTCTCCCGGACCTCATCGCTCTGATGTCCGGAATTCACTCGATCGCATCACACTTCCGAGCCCCATAGAGCGATGGCGCGCTCATTTGGTTAGTCTGATGTCCACGGTCGGCCACCAGGGTTTCACCAAACCCTCACGGCCTGCCTGGGGACTGGCCTGCCACCAAGGCCGCGGTCCCGCCCGAAGAACGGCGCCACCGCGACCGAACGGCCATGTCCACATAGGTACGCGACACAAGGGAGTGCGCGGTGACACCAGAACTGACGAAGCAGGAACAGCGACCGGCCGAACATCCGGAGCGGCCCCACCGCTCCGGTGAGCTGGGAAGCCTGGACGTGTGGGCCCACGCGGCCCCGATCCGGCTGGCGGGCTACGAGGACGACCTCGCCGAGCCCCACATCCTGCCGGGTATCGACTGACCCGCTCCGGTACCGACCGAGTCGTACCGCTTCACCCGTGCCCCCGGCCGCCCCCGCGCCCGGGGGCACGGGTATGTCCGGGGGCCCCGAGCCCGACCGGCGGCAGGTACTCCCGCACCAGCGTGCGGTGCCACCAGGCCCCCGTCTCCCGCAGCTCGCGCCAGGTCGTGAACCGGTAGCGGTACAGCCGGGCCCGGACGAGGGCCGGGGGAGCGTCGGGGAAGGGGTTGTGGCGCAGCAGCCGCAGGGTGTCCCGGTCCCCGTCGAGCAGCCGCTCGACGAACGGGCCGAACCACTCGCGGGCGTAGACGGGGGAGAGCGCCGCGAACCACATCAGCCAGTCGAGCCGCAGATGGTACGGGGCGAACTGGCGCGGCAGCCGGCGCGGATCGCCCGGCTTGCCCTTGAAGCCGTACTCCTTCCACACCGTGTCCTCCCGCGGGACCGGGTCGTCGGTTCCCTCGACGACGATCTCGTCCCGGATCCGGCCGACCGTGCCGAACGCGCCGTACGAGTTGACCAGGTGGAACGGGTCGTACGAGCGGTTCATGGCCTGGCGCCGCGAGAGCAGGTTGCGGGCGGGCCGGTAGCTGCGGACCAGGACCAGGGCGGTCACGGCGACGACCACGACCACGAACCAGACCGGCGGGTCGGGCTGGGGGTGCTCGCCCACGACGAGCGAGCCGTCCATCGCCGAGAGCGCGAGGACGATCGTCAGCCAGTTCAGCCATGCGAAGTTCCCCGAGAGCACCAGCCACAGCTGGGTCGCCACCATCAGCCCGGCGGCCACCGTCGCGACCGGCTGCGGGGTGAACAGGAGCACCGGGACGAGGAGTTGGACGACATGGTTGGCGGCCACCTCGACCCGGTGCAGCGGTCGGGGCAGACGGTGGAAGAACCAGCTCAGCGGGCCGGGCATCGGCTGCGTCTCGTGGTGGAAGTACAGGCAGGTCAGGTTCCGCCAGCAGCGGTCACCGCGGATCTTGATGAGTCCGGCGCCGAACTCGACGCGGAAGAGCAGCCAGCGCAGCAGCCACAGGACGAGGACGGGCGGCGCGGTGTCGTCGTTGCCGAGGAAGACCGAGAGGAAGCCGGCCTCCAGGAGCAGTGACTCCCAGCCGAATCCGTACCAGGTCTGGCCGACGTTGACGATCGACAGGTACAGCGCCCAGAGAACCGCCCACCAGAGCATCGAGACGGCCAGCGGCACCGCGTCCCCCGCGCCCGCCACCAGGGCGAGGGCCAGCGCCGCGCCGCTCCACGAGACCGCCGAGAACAGCCGGTCCGAATAGCGCCAGTGGAAGAGGCTGGGGGCCCTGCGCGGCTCCACCCGGCGCAGGTACTCCGGTACCGGGAGCATGCCGCGCTCGCCGATCAGGGCCCGGAACTGCAGCGCGGCCGAGAGGAAGGCCACCAGGTAGAGCCCGGCGAGCCCGCGCTGGAAGACGATCCGGCTCAGCCAGTAGTCCGGTGCGGTGAACCACTCCATCGCTTCCCGTATCGGCGCCGTCCGGGCCGGGCGTCAGGCCTTCTCCTCCTCGTCGGCGTTCCGCTGGCCCTCGGCCTGCGACGGTGTGGTGCGCGCGGTCGCGGGGTGCCGGTGGTCCCGCTGCAGCGCGTCCATGTCCTCTTCCTGCCGCTCCCCCTCGGCCTGGGAGGGAGTGCTGTACATGTCGTACTGGGACTGGCTCACGGCTGCCTCCCGGATCAGAACATTTCCCTACAGAAGGAGCGTAACCCCGGGTCTCGCCCCGAGCGCCGCCCGGAGTCATCCCGCGACGACGTGCCGCAGGGTCCGGCCGAGGCGGCGCGCGTAGGCGCGCTGGGCGGCGGGGGCCAGCGGTCCCGCCAGGCGCGTGTACCAGGCCGCCGGGCGGCTGAAGGCGGTGACGGTGAACCAGACCGTGCCGTCGGGGTGGAGGTCGACGACGAAGGACTCCTCGCCGCTCTCGGGGTGCCCCGCGCGCGTGCCGTAGGCGAAGCCGACGCGGTCCTCCTCGTACGCCGTCCAGACCACCTCGCACGGCGCGGTGAAGCGGACCGGGCCGAGGCCCAGCGCGACCTCGACGAGGGCGCCCGGCGCGGCGCGCACGGCCTCGGTGCGGACCCGGGCGCCCGAGGCGCGGTGCATCCGCCAGGTGGTGACGGCTGCCCCGGCCGCCTCGAAGTCGTCCCGGCCGCGGCCGACGCGGACCATGTGGTGGAGGTGCTGGTAGCCGCCGGGGAGGAAGTCCCGCGCCGTGGCGCCGACCTCGCGGTAGGTGAGGCCCGCCGGCGCGGCGGACCGGGCGGGCGTGGCGGTTGTCGCGGGTGTGGCGGGTTTCGCGGGCGTGGCGAGGTCGCGGATCAGACGGGCCATGGGGCGATTCCTCCGCTTGAACGTGTTCAAACCGACTGGTTCCGAGGGTAGGGCTTCCCTTGAACGTGTTCAAGTCTCTTTCTCGCCCGCTCGGACCCGCCCCGCTTGCGGGTGGGCGCGCCGTGCGACAGACATGAAGGAATGTCTCGGGGTGGAAAGAGGCGGGAGAACCACGTGCGCTCACCGACACGCAGGTCGTCACGGCCCCACGTCACCGCACACAGGGCGCTCGCCGCCGCGACGCTCGGCGCCGTGCTGCTGCTCGCGGGCTGCTCGTCGGGCGACGAGGGCGGCGGCAACGGCGCGGTCCGGTCCACCGCCACAGCGGCCGCCCAGGAGGTGCTCCTCCAGCCGGTCGCCGCCCGGGGGCCCGATCCGTTCACCGGCTCCACGGCCACGGCCGGCACCCCGAGCCGCCCCACGACCACCCCGCCCGACACCCCCGCGTCCCCCGCGCCGCCGCAGACGGTCCGCGAGGTCACCGGCTCCACTCCCGGCCTCTACGGCGGCACCCGCTCCGAGGCCAGCTGCGACGTCGAGCAGCAGGTCGCCTTCTTCGCCGAGGACCGGGCCAAGGCCCGCGCCTTCGCCGAGGCGGCCGGACTCCCCGAGACCTCCCTCGCCGGCTGGCTGCGCGGTCTCACCCCCGTCGTCCTGCGCGCCGACACCCGCGTCACCAACCACGGCTACCGCGACGGCGCCCCCACCGCGTTCCAGTCCGTGCTCCAGGCCGGCACGGCGGTCCTCGTCGACCAGTACGGCACGCCCCGCGTCCGCTGCGCCTGCGGCAACCCGCTGCGCTCGCCGGTCGCCGTCCAGGGCGCCACCCACAAGGGACGGCCCTGGGGCGGCTATCACCCCGACCGCGTCGTCGTCATCACGCCGACGACCACGGTCGTCACCAGCCTGGTGATCGTGAACGTCGACGACAACACCTGGATCGAACGGAAGACCGGCACCGACGGCGAGCGGGACACCCGTCCGGCCGTGACCCCGCCGTGCGACCCCGCCGACTGCCACCTGACCGGTACGCCCGTCCCCGTACCGTCCCCCTCGGTCACCGACGGCCCGACCGTGCCGGGCGAGCCGACGGCACCCGGCGACCCCTCCTCGCCGGCGTCCCCGCATCGCGACGGCTCGCCGACGACCGACTGCCCCTCGCTGCCGCCCGCCACATCCCCCTCGGAGGAGCCGACCGGCATCCCCGACACGACCTCCCCCGACACGGGGACGCCGTCGATCCCGCCCGGCTGCCCCACCCCGGCCCCGAGCGAGCCGACCGCCCCCGAACCGCCCGTCGAACCCCTGCCGGAGACCGAACCGGCACCCGAGACGGACGGGCCCTCCTTCGAGGACCTTTTCCCCAGCGACACGGCTCCCCAGCAGCCGGAGACCTTCGAGGGCTGAGCGACCGATGATCTCCGCCGTGCGCTCCGACGGGGCTGCGCCTAGCGTGGCCCCATGAGCGCGGGAAGCGGGGGAGGCGAAGCGGTGGTGCCCTGCCGCTGTGAGTCGGGCCCAGCGGGCCTGGCGTGCTGCTTCCTCCGGGACTACGGCCGGGCGTTCCGGATGGGCAGTTTCGACTGGGACCTGCTCACCGGCGTGATGCTCATGGGCGAGGGCGCCCTGAGGGTCTTCGACCTGCGGCCCGACGAGTACGACGGCGACCCCGCGACCCTGGGCTCGCGCGTCACCGCCGACGAGGGGCGGCAGCTCGACACGCTCGTCAGCCACGCGCTGAAGGACGGCAGCGACCACTACGGCGCGTACTTCCGGGTCCGGCTGCGGGACGGCACACCGCGCTGGACGCACACCGAGGGCCAGATCGAACGGGACGACACCGGCAGGCCCGTCCGTATCGTCGGCATCGTCAGGGACGCCTCGGAGGAGGTCAGCGAGCAGGCCGCCCGGCTCGGCCTCGACGAGGGCCGGCGCGCCCGCACCAGCGTCGTGGAGAGCACCACGGCGGCCCTCGCCCACGCCCGGACCGTCCAGGACGTCATCGACATCCTCAACGACTCGCACGGCCTCGAGTACTTCGGCGCCACCAGCCTCGTCCTGGGGCTCCTGGAGGCCGGCCGGATCCACCTCGTCGCCGAGGGGCCCGAAGGAGCCTTCGTTCCCGGCACCCGGTTCACCCGGGTGGACGAGCCGTACCCGATGGGTGAGGTGATCCGGACCCTCACCCCCCGGTTCATCGAGTCGCCGAAGGACTTCGCCGATTCGTACCCGATCCTGTGGCCCCACATCAGCGGCCTCGGCATCACCTCTGCCGCGTACCTCCCGCTGATCGCGCAGGCCCGGCCGATCGGCGCGCTCGGCCTGCTCTACAGCGACCGGACCGGATTCAGCCCCGACGAGCGCAATCTGCTCGTCGCGCTCGGCAGCAGCATCGCGCAGAGCCTCAAGCGCGCCATGCTCTACGAGCAGGACCACGACCTGGCCGAGGGGCTCCAGCAGGCGATGCTGCCCCGCCGCATCCCGGACGTGCCCGGCGCGCAGATAGCCGTCCGGTACCGCTCCGCCCGCCTCGGCCGGGACATCGGCGGCGACTGGTACGACATCATCCCGCTGCCCGGCGGCCGGGTCGGCGCCGTCATCGGCGACGTCCAGGGCCACGACACCCACGCGGCGGCCGTGATGGGGCAGCTGCGCATCGTGCTGCGCGCGTACGCCGCCGAGGGGCACAGCCCCGCCACGGTCATGGCCAGGGCCTCCGTCTTCCTGCACGAACTCGACACCGAGCGCTTCGCCACCTGCACCTATGTCGAGGCGGACCTCACGACGGGCATCCTGAACGTGGTCCGCGCCGGTCATGTCGACCCGCTGTTCCAGGACACCGACGGAAGCTGTCGCCGGCTGCCGGTGGACGGCGGGCTTCCACTGGGCCTGTCGGCCGAGTTCGACCGGCTCGACTACCCGGCGACCACCCTGGAGCTGTCCCCGGGGCAGACGCTCCTGCTGTACACCGACGGGCTGGTCGAGAAGCCGGGCGCCGACCTCGACGAGGGCCTGCGCTGGCTCTGCTCGCTCGTCCGGGGCGGGCCGCGCGACCTCCAGCAGCTCGCCGACCACCTCTGCGACGTCGTGGACGAGCGCGGTGGCGAGGACGACGTGGCGCTCCTGCTGCTCCGGCGGCAGGGGGAGTACTTCCCGCAGTCCGGCGGCCGGCTCCAGCAGCACGTGGCGCAGAGCGACCCGGAGGCGCTCAGCTCGGCGCGCCACATGATCCGGGCCGCGGTGCGGGCCTGGGGCGCCGGCGAGCGTTCGGACGAGATCGAACTGGTCGCCGACGAGCTGATCACCAACGCGCTGATGCACACCGACGGCGGGGCGATCGTGACCCTACGGATGCTGGCGGGCCCGGAACGGCGGCTGCGGGTGGAGGTCGAGGACCGCTCCAGCGCGCTGCCGCGCCGTCGCGAGGCGGGGGAGGCGGGCGTCTCGGGCCGTGGCCTGATGCTCGTGGACCGGCTCTCGGACGTGTGGGGTGTCGAGTCGCGCGGCAGCGGCAAGTGCGTGTGGTGCGAGTTCATTGTTAACCCCGCGTATACAGACCGTACTTGACCGTAACCGACCGTCCGCGATTGACTTCACTTTCCAGCCACCCGATTTCCGCCGCCTGCCCGCGCCCTTCCTGCCGTCCACCTCGACCTTTCCGCCGTCCACCCCGCCCCTCCCGTCCTTCCGCTTCCGCCGTCCACCCCTCTCCCGTCCTTCCCGACCCGCACCCGCTGATGGGGACACCTTGAGCAGCGAGCTTCTGGCACCTCTCGACCTGGCGTTCTGGCACCTCGAGTCCTCCGACCACCCCATGCACCTGGGCGCCCTCGCCCACTTCGGCCCGCTGCCCGCCGACGGCGACCCGTCCGGCGTCCTGGAACTCCTGGGCAGCCGCGCCGCCGCCGTCCCCCGGCTGCGGATGCGGGTCCGCGACGTCCTGCTGCCCGTCGGCGGCGCCGCCTGGTCCACGGACAAGCACTTCGACGTACGACGGCACGTGCACGAGATCGCGCTGCCCGGCGCCGACTTCGGCGCCGAGACCGCCCGGCTGGCCGGCGAACTCATGGAGCGGCCGGTCGAACGGGGGCTGCCGCCCTGGGAGATGTACCTGCTCACGGGCGCCCCCGACGGCTCGTTCGCCGTCCTCGTCAAGCTCCACCACGCCTGAGGTGAAGAAGTACATCGAGGACACCTACAACGGCTCGGTCATCCCGGCCTTCGGCGCCGTCGCCAAGTAAGGCCCGCCGTACGGTTCCTGTGC